>NZ_JZAM01000362.1:0-275747 GCF_000960595.1 Vibrio sp. S234-5 | reverse complement strand
CGTGGTATAAGCTTTGATGGTATTAATATTCATGGTCGCTCCCCAAAAGAAGAGCATAAGATCACAGACCGTGCTTCAGGTCAAATTTAACCTTGCGTTGTACAAGAAATGTTCATGATCTTGCCCTGCTTTCGTCAGCGATATAGCAACCCATAAACTGATTAACGTGTCCGGGGTAATAGTCCAACCAGCCAATAAACTGAAATCCATCATTTCCCCCTACGGCTTGAGTAGTATTCGAGCAAGTAGCGAAGCATCGAGCGCATGCCAAGCGTATCGATCACTATGGCCCCGATTACCCACCAATACGGCTGCGGTATCTCTTCGAGGCTAGCAAAGCCTTGGTGGACATACTGCGCGTATCCAGGAATGAAACACATCACAATCGGAATGAAGAAGATGAAAAGAAACTCATCTTTCCAGCCTCGGGTTTTGATGCTGAGTTCATCTAGGCTAGTCGCTTGTGTGTCGCCAGCTTGTAGCCTTTCCAAGTTCTTATGGTGTATTTGCTGCTCAAACTCATCTTTTCGTTTGAGCTCGTTTGCCTTGTTTTGTTTGTGCTGGCGGTAGGCTTCGATTCCCCCCGTTAGCAATGTAAAGATACTTGTTATCATAAGATCGCCTCTGTGATGGGTTCGCCGATTAGGTGCCTGTATCGCGTTTTCATCGGTCGGCCAACTCCGCCGAACAGCTTGTAAAGTAGTGGCTGATAACCGCCGATTTTCCAATACACCGTTTCAGCCTCCGGGGTGAGCGTGTAATCTGCGGTGATATGGTGCTCTTGAATAATCAACGGTTGCAGCTCTACGGGCACATGGCCATTCAGCGCGGCGGTGATGTCACTCAGTAATTCGCCCGTAGGTTCGGTAACGACATCGAGCGCACTATCTACGCTTTGCGATAGACGGCCACGGAACCAGCGCCACATGAGATAAAGCAGCACCAGCAAGAACGCCGTTAGAGCCAGTTGTTGATTAAACCGCTGCAATACCATCGCGAATTACCCTGTCACTATATGGCTGCACCCCATTTTCATGCTTGATGATCACCTTAATCAGCGGCGCTAGATGCTGCTGGCCGATTGCGTCATGACGCGAAATATTGAGTGCCTTTTCTGCATGGCGAATATAGGCATCTGTATTGTTTTCATGAGGCGGTGCCCAACGGTTGATAATACCTTCGAGGGTATTGAGGCCGTGTTTGGTGCGGTAGGTCTGAATGATCCGAGCAATAGCACGGATACCATTTTCAGGCGTATCGAAGATAATAAAACGGCCATCATTACCCATGCGGCCACGCCAAGCGGTGCCGTTGTCCTCGATGTTGCCCGGATTGCGATTTCTGATACCTCTCGGCATGTTAGAATCTCCTTTGATGAATAGAAGGAGTAGGGTTGCTACTCCTATGATTACAAAGCGGAAAGCCATTTTAATACCTAAAAAACATGTCGCTTACACCACTTCAAGCGGTGTTACGTAAGAAAAATAGTTAATCTTTAAGTTAGGCACATTAAAGCCACAAACTATTGAATCCGTTGGACAATTTGCAGGTACATTTAAAACTTGTATTTTCCCATCGGGCGATAGTGAAAAATCAGTTTGTGTTGCTTGTATCGTATACTTCATGGCATCAGGTTTATAAACGGCAAAACAAAGGTGTTTTTCTGGCTTGTAAGTTCCCATTGGTAACGGACAATTAAATGATTTTGATTCAGCAAGCGAATTAGGAATAGAAAACTCTTCGCCTCGGCTTTCTCTCGAAACACTCGGGATTTGATTTGAATTTCCCACATAAAACCCAGCTGAAATAAGTGCTAGAACCGAGTTTTGAGGGATTTCAACGAAGAACGCCAATCTAATAAGCTCCTCTGTTGGTGATGTCTTCCACCAACGCTCAGGCAGCTCAAGCCATTCTTCACGAACTTGATAGTTAAAACTTCTTGCTGTTACCTTTGACGCAATAATTTCCGCAACATTACCGAACTTATCTAGTCTCGCTATCCCAAACCTCGCATGAGATAACCCAGCGGTCTGACAGTATCTTATATAGCACTGGTATCTTTCCAAATTTTCCACTTCATTTGCAAGAATAAGCTCTTGCATTTCAATCTCTTGAAAAATGACCGAGTTACCATAAAACGCACCAAATAGCACATGGGATGCTCCTGCATTCGGATAGTCTTTGTATGGTGCAAAACTACCAAAATCAGCATTACATAGTCTTACTTGTGCTTTATCTTGAACTTCAACAACCCAGCTTGGCGCAATTGGAACCGAACACCCCGCAATGAAATTCATTTTTTTCAGCTCACTTCGTTTTAAACCTGAAGGGTCGTACATTTTTGATATTCTGTATCTTTCGCTAAAAATTGAATTTTTAAGTAAGTTAGTTGGTCGCTCTGAACTGCTCATTTCTGCAATTTGCTGTTCGATAAAGTCAGCAAGAAATTCAATTTTGTTTCGTGGGCTACCGTTTGGTAGCAGTGCTTTCAATGACATGGGTTATATCTCCAAAATGGACACGCCGTCGGTTTCTAAGCCTGTAAACTCAACGGCGGCACGTGTCGCCAGCTCGATTTTCTCGCCGGGGGTAAGGGGATAAACCCCATTAATCAAAACATCTTGTGCGTTGGTTGCTTTGGCCTTGATATACAAGCGTTTTCGCTCACTATTCGCGGCTACGCTAAACGGTAGAAGCGAATCAAATACGCCAAGTTGATCGCTTTCTGTCACCTTCATAGCTTGATTGGCCGCAATGCGCACCACGGGCAAGGAGGTCACTTTGACGCTTTGCTCTGGTGCGAGTTCGACCGCCGGAATTTGTGACACTGCAACGCTTTGGTTAGCGGCAATCTCTACCGCTGGCAATTGATTCACTGTCACGCTTTGGTTTGCTGCAATCTCTACCGCTGGCAGTTGAGATACTTCAACAGGCGGTAAGCTCTCAACCGCGATCGATTGACCGGGCGCGACCTGAATCGCTGGCAGCTCAGAGACTAAAACCGTTTGGCCTTGGATATTTTGCGGCGGGGTATAATCGCCATAACCAAATTCGAGGGTGATTTCTTGGTCAATCGTAGAATGGATAAGCACACGACCAATCATGCTTTGAGATTTCACCACCGCATTTTTACGCAGCGTGACGCGGTCACCGTTTTCACTCTCTAAAGTGATTGGCTGCTCTGCTGCTTCAAGGTGCAGCCATTGACCCGAGATCAAAACGGGTAGAGGCTGATAGGCTTTAACACTGACAATCATCGTTTTTTCACCGCCATCATTGTGATTAGACCAAGCACAATCACGATCACCACCAACAGAAGTAGTTGCTGTTGTCGGTTATTACTTGCGCCGCCGTCTTGTTTAAACTTCGCTAAGTCCATAATCGCGTTCAGGTTGTCAGTGTTCTGTTTTGACTGACTGCCTGATAATCCCGCCAGCATTTGCAGATTTTCGCTGTTACTCGATGCGATGTTGTCGAGCGCTTTCCCCGCAAACTGCATCGAGTCTTTGTTTACTTGGCCTGCAAAGCCGATAGCGCTATCAAAGATTTCCCCGGTCTGATTAATCAACTCACCGCCAAGAGCAAACGCTTTGTCTATTGCGCCGTGGTCGGTAGCGGTGACATTGATTGTTGAGTTATTCACGCCACTAATTGCAGTGCCGAGGTTATCGCCGCTTATTGCGTTTTGGCCGCTGACGTTGGTTGTGGTTGTGGCGTTACTGGATTTCGATTTACCACCCATAATCACACTCTCATTTTCATTAAAGTTATTTCACCGTCTTGTTGCTCTTGGGTATTCAATCGCCGAACCAAACGAGCTAAGGCGGGGAAATAAGTCACCGCGCTGACACTGGATAAACCGGAGCGTCTGACAACCTGAGAAAGTTCTTTGATAGCGGGGATGACGCCGAACCCGGCGACACCCCAGAGAAAATAACTCTCTCCAACCACTTCACCCGCCACGGTGATGTCGTAGCCATCCCCCTGAATCTGGTACAAACTGACGCTGCCAGCTTGCACACTTCGTTTCAGGTCAGCGAAATCGTCAGGACAGGCACGAAACGCCGTTTCTAACCGTATTAATGCCTCGGATTGGTTCGCCAAACGGATCATTTCTTTCTCAACATCAAAAAGGCGAGAACGATAACTACACCACCAATCAACCAAGGATTTACCCCGCTAGGGCTTCCCATACTGATGGCGCCCACGCTCTGGCCGCTATTGTTGGTACTGGTCGCAGTGGAAGGCCCGGCGCTACCGCCAGTAAAACCACCGCCACCCGTTAAGCTTGTTAAATTGCCAAGCATGCTATTACTTTCCTTTTGTCAGCAGGTAAAACACGGCGGCGACAATCAGCAATGTGATCAGCTTGTCCGAACCTCCGGACAGCTTAAACCCGACATACCCGCCGCCAAGAAACGCCGCTACCAGTAAGTAGGGCATCAGCGTTTACCTTGCACAATGAGAAACACAACCAACATGAACGCGATGAATAGCGCCCCGAATACCTTAATGTTGTCCATAGAGGGCTGAATTAAAGCATTGGGCGTTTGCAAGGGCTGGCCGTCGGCGGTTTGCCCTTGCACTTCTGTTTTTCGCGCTTCATCCGGGTTGCTTTGCGGTTTCTTATCAAGCGACTGTTCAACCGCACCGTTGAGCCAATTCCCGCTGGCGTCTGTCACCGCGTTTAGCAGTTCGCCGCCAGCATCAGAGAGTTTGTCTAACCAGCTCATACAACCCCCTTACTTGGTGGTTTGTGGGATTGCGACTTGCTCGATGGCTTCAACAATCACCGGCACACTACCCGGCGCGGTTTTCTCCACTTCAAACTGAAGGGAACGCGTTGCAAAGGTGCTGAGTTTTCCTTCCGCACCAAACCCGGTACGCACGAAATCAAGCGAGAACCAGCCCACGTTTTGCTCAAGCTCGGCATCAGCCAAATCAAAGGCGTTATCGACCTTGTTCACGTTCATTTCTTCACGGTCATCACGCAGCACACGAATGCGAGTGATCGAGTCGTCTTTGAAGTGAATGCGCTTGAGGTGCAGGTAAGGGGAACGCTCCGCCCAATCAAACGGGGTGCGACCTTCGGCACTGGCAAACCACGTCAGCGAATAGATACGCGGCATAAAGACGCGCTGTGATTGCGCCTCGGTGATGTGAGCACGAGCGCGAATACTTGGCGCAGCGACGCCCGATTTTGCTTTGAGCTGGATGTAAACAAACCAGATCTCACCCGGTAGCGTCACCAGCTCACCTTGGCGAACGCCCATTTTGGTACGCATCAGCAGATCACAGAACGCAATCATGTAGCGTCCCGGTTCAACGTACTTCTTACGGTGTTCGCGCAAATCAATGATGTCTTGACCAGAGAGAGACACGATCTCTTTGCCGTTGTGAGTGATGCGTACACGTTCAATATCTGCCGGGTCGGTAATGTTCGTCACCAACTCAACATTTTGATAAGTCGGGCCGGAGACAAGGCGCAATGTCGCCTGATTTCCCCATGCAACACCTTCAACCGGATCCAATTCTTTTGGACGAGGGTTAAACAAGGTTTCTAGTAATTCCATGTATCCCCCTTAGAACCAGCCTGAATTGCCGTTAAGCTGCTTTTTCAGCGGCTCAAGCGGTGCGACGTTGTTGATAATGGCGATAATCACCAACGCAACAACCACCGTAAACAGCATGGTTTTGTGTTCTTTCTTCATAGTTAGCCTTTCAATGTGTGGAACAAATAATCAAATTGCCCGGTTATCAAAAGCCAAAAAAAGCGGGGAGGGAATGGGATAAAACCTATAGGTTAAGCGCGTAACCTATAGGTTGAATTGTGAACAAAATCACAGTTAATTAGCGGTAGGAAAGCGCGACTTTCTGGCCGTTCGCACAGTTAAACGCTTGCTTGGAGACATTGCCGATACCATCTTTCACCAGTAGATATTCGGCAATCGGTTTATTGATACGCTCTTTGTTCACTTTGGCCGAAATCAGCGACTCTATCTCTCTGACGTTCAAGCCTTTTTTATCAGCGAGGTATCGAGCATCGGCGACCGAGTTCACCGCGCCAATCCACCATGTAGACGATTGATCAGTGACGGTTTTCGGCACCTCTTGGCCTTTTTGAAACACGCTATGACAAACAAGCCCAAACTGACGGCCACCGCGCCACAGTTCGCCCGCTTTGCCGAGTAATTTACCGGAGCTTTCGACACAGCTTGCGAGTTCTTCAATGACCACATGCAACTTAGGCGCATGGCCGTTACCCATCGACCAAACGACCGAGGAAAAAAACTCTAACTCATCGGCACACGCACCAAACTCAGGCACATAAGCAAGTTTGAACGATTGGCCGCGCTTACGAGCCATCAAAAGCGACTTGAGAAACGCCAGCCGTGAGCTTGTACCGTGGCACTGTTGCCCCTGAAACTTTTGCCCGGCGTAATTACGGTAGGGGTCAAAGAACACCGCTTGCGAGGCTTTCGGGACAAAACTCAAATGTTTAACGGCGGAGGTTTTCCCTCCGCCAGTACCCGCCACGTAAATAATATGCTCCGCATCGAGCGACGGATTCGAGTTAACCGGATTAGGCAGCTTTAGCGGCGGCTTGGTCTTTTTCACCATTGACGGCCTCCTGTTGTGCTCTTAACAGTTTCAGTTGTGCCACGTGCCGCTTTGAGGTGTAGATAAGCGCGAGAACGGCAAGGAGTAGCGTTGCTTCCTCGATGTAGTTACCAAACATCCCTAATATCGAGCTACCGTGTTTGTTGATCACCGGAATTGCCGCCTTAATCACTTCCGATTTGCCTTTTTCATCAAAGGCGAAATCAATCCCGGAAATGATCGAGGTTGCTTGTTCGGTAACGGTAAACACCACACTAAGCAGCCCCTCAAACGCCTCCGGGCTCACGCTTTCGGTTGCTTCAACGGTTGCCGAGGCTATCGCGTCGGCTTCGCTTTTCTCATGGCTCTCTAACTGAGAAATAACCGAGCTGAAATCGCCCCAATCATCGTTAGCCGCCGCGCCGGGGAAGTTCATCTCTTGTTCGCCTTCAAACATTTGCATTCGGTTGCGCCTCCGGTTGTTTTTTTGGAACGAGTTTCCCGAGCATCCAGACCACGAAAACCAACACACCAAGCACCGTGAGAACACGCTTAACCGTGAACAGTGGCAACGGTTCAACGGGGGCGTTAACCGAGCTTTCAACCGTTGCAATCGCGTTGGAAACCGCATCATTACTGCTGTCGTCACCTTCATCAGCTAACAGCAGTTCAACCGAATCAGCGTTGATTGCCTCCGGTTGAGCGTTGTTTTCTAGCGGTGTAAGGGCGTCGGTTACTTCGGTTGAGACAGCGGTTAAAAGGGCGGTAAGCTGACTTTCATCGCTCACCATGTTTGCAACAATGTAGCTATCAATGGTTTTGCTCATGGCGCTATTGCCACAGTTCGGACAACGATAGTAATGCAAGCCGAGATTGCGCCCGTTCTTTGTCGGTTCACCTTCGGCAATCAGTTTGCCTTCGCCTACACGATGAACGGTTGAAGGGGTAGCGCAAACCGGGCAGCGAACATGGCCTCTAACCGGATTAGGGTGCTTACTCATGCTCACCCCCGTTGACGTCTTGCACTTGGCTCAATTCAGCAAGGTTTGTTTGGATGTGTTCGCGGTATTTGCTTCGCGCTACGTTGTTGAGTTTGGCGAGTTGTTCCAGTTGTACGAAGAAATTCGACGGCAAGCCCAACGCCTCGGGGGAAAGGTTGCCACTGAACAGTGCTTTAGTGGCTTTGGACATCACGTCTTTCATATCCATTGCTTTGAAGCGTTCTATTTCAGCGCTAACGCTGTCTGTGAGTTGATCAGCTGCATCGAGCGCCGCCAATGCGCGCTGACATTCATTGATAGAGAGTTTATTCATGTTTCCTGCCTCCTGCCTCCCGGCGGTAAGGTTATTGAGTAAGTAGCTCGGTATATACGGCATCGTTTGCCGCTTCGAGTTGGGTTAAATGGGTAAGAATGGAGGTATTCAACGCGGTTTGTTCAGCGCATAGCTGACCGCCAATGCGAACAAAGCTGAATATTTCGCTACAGGGTAACAAATTGAAAGGATGGGGCGGAGGCAAAGCCTGACGGTAGAGCGCCAGCTTTGCCATTTGTTGTGAGTAATTTTGTAAAGCCATACTTATTTCCCTAACTGACGTTTAAGAAACAAGCCGTGAAGTGGTTACGAATCCATCAATGTTCTATACTAATCCTTTGATTTCCTGTTATCAAATAAATGTTATTAGTAGAAATGTATCAATTTTTAGGTAAATAATGAAAATACAAGTACCAAATAAAATATATCCCTTGTTTGATAAATTATTTAAAGAGTACCAAAATGAGTATATTCTTTATATTAAAGAACCATTGGAGTATTTGAAAGATTCTATTTTTTTATTAGGTGGTTCAATTGGTTGCTCATCTGAGGAGGAGCATTTAGAGATAGAAAGAAAAATTCAGAATAAGATACCAGTATTTACTCAACTATTTAAAAATGAAAAAACCATATCAACTACTGAAGAAATATCCCAACTGCTAATGAAAAGCAATCAATTATATTGTCTTGAAAGCGAAGTTATTCATGTTGTCGATAGAATTTCATATAAATCTATAAATAAAATAATCTCCACTCAACCTTTTCCTGATGAGGATGAACAAAGAAATATAATAGAAAGCATTACAAAGGAACTTGTTTGCGATTTAAAGAAAAGCTTTAGGAAATATAAGTTTAAATTTCCTATCTATGCATCTGGAATAAAAGAAAGCATGCAGTTATCACCTAGCATAATTTTAATTAAGGAAGATGATTTTAGTCTCAATGATGGGGAGTTAAATAACTATCTACAGACAAGAGCTTTTTCACCGAACTCTTCTGTATATATAGAAACCAATATAAATTCTTCATATGAGTACGCAAAGTGTAAAGCGATACGTTCAAAGGATGCAACCATAAGCATGCTAAGAGCGATGCTTGGTGGTATGTTTGGTTTTACTAATAGCAGATTCTTGATAGATGAATCAGATAAGCAATTGCATTTTATGGGATTTTTTCTTTATGGTGAAAAAGGGGATGAATTAGGAAAGTGCCGAAATTATCAGTATCATTATAATCCTGAAGAGTGTCGTACTTTTTGGGAAGCATTAAATGGCGAAATTAAAGAAAACAAAAAATTAATTGACTTATTGTTTAGCGTACCAGAAAAAATAATTACTAACGTTAATTTTGAGAAATCAGTATGTTCACTAATTGAACGTTCTCTAAGGTGGCTTTCAGATGCAATAAATGAAGATAATTTTGAGTCAAAGATAATGAAGCTTACTATATCAATAGAGTCATTAATTAACTTTCACTCCGATTCAAAAAAAGAAAACTTAGGAGTTGAGAGAATTAAAGATACTTTTGTTAAACGAACGATGTCTATCAATATGAATAATGAAGATATAGAAAATAAAGCAAAGCAGTTATACAAAGCAAGAAGCTCAATTGCTCATGGTAGCCCACTTAAGACTCGATTTAGTTTTGACGTAATCCAGTTCACATGCGAAACAATCCTATTGGCAATACAACTATTTTCATTGTATAAAAAAAATGGTATTGACGAGATCGGTTACGACAGAGGCCTTCCCGAACATATCGACAATTATGGAAGGTATCGAAATAGTACGAATTGAGTCGCAAAGCTAACTTCTAGCACAAGCTTCACCTTAGCATTTTCCGCCATAATATGCGCCGTCTTTCAGACATTACGTAATGAAAACAAAAGGAATTTCCCATGAAAAAAGCGTTATTGGCGTTGGCAACTTCGGCGGCTCTTGTGGGCTGTGGCGGCGGTGGTAGTGGCTCCGGTGCATCGAGCCAAGACACCACCTACAAAAAAGACGGTATCTACGTTAACAACACGGATTTAGTTGTGATGTTGGTTGATAGCGATTTGCCATTAGGTTCGGTGCTCATCGGTGACTATGTTAACAACGAATTCTTAGTGAATGATACGCACAGCATCAGCGGCAACACATTGACCACCAAAGGCTTAAGTTTCGTTTCCCCCGCATTAACCACGTATAGCGAAGATGTTGAAGCCAAGATTACATTTAGTGAGCTGGGCGCAACGGCCAATGGTGTACTCAACGGAACAAACCTGATTTACTCATTTGACCGCGCCCCGGATAGCGTTGCGTTGGCCGATATGCTCGGAACGCACACCAACCCGGTTGACGGCTCAACATGGACGATAGAGCAAGACGGAACCTTTACTATCAACGGCATTTGCACCATTAGCGGCAAACTTACCCGTGTGGATAGCTATTACAGCGCTACCAATGTGAGCGCATCAAACTGTACAGATGCAGGCTTTAACGGTAACGGGTATGGTGCAAGGCTTCTGACTGTTACAAAAGGAGGAACGACCTACATTCTTGGGATAATGGCAAACAATGACCACTTTATCTGGGGAAGCGCGCCACTTTAACCCGTAACAGCCGATTAAGACCACCTTCGGGTGGTTTTTTTTGTGCTACCACAGAAAAACGGCATATGCCGTTTTCAATGACGTTTTCGATGACATTTTTTTAAATGCCGCCAACACGCTCAAAATTGCCCCCTTACCTTGCTAGGCCATCGCGAAGCGATATAAACGGCCAATACATCAAAAGCGACCGCTGAAGCCTTTCGACGTCAGTTGCAGTGGTGCAGACCCTAAGTGCGCATGTCGCTTGCGACATAGAAGCACGCTTCATTTATCCCTCTTATCGCCGATTTTGAGGTGATAACTTATTATATTTCTACTTACTATTTCTTAATTGATAAGAAAGGTTATGCGCTATTTTTCCCGTGATATGCGCTAAAACCTCAATCCCTGTATGCACTAAAAAACCAAATATTGGCATTGACACTGCCGCCGCCTAAGCGAATTTTGAATAATGGGAAAGTATCAGTGAGAAAGTAGGCCTTAAACGGCGTAAATCAGCATCAGAAAGGGCTAGAATTTAGGAAAGGGATCGCGTTAGGCTCCGGAATCAACCGGATATCGTTAAGCTGAGAAGCCGCAAGAGCGTAGCCTTGCATTGATTAGGCGGTCTAATTCGAACTCATTAAGTAGGAGATCTTCACCGCGCTTTTTCATACGCTCGAAAATGATTTGAACGGCTCTTGAACGGTCGGTTATTTTGGCAATCGTACGCTTGAGACAACCCGTTGTAATATTCTTGGTGCGGCGCTCGATTGTCCCTTCCCACAGCGTATTTCTCACCGTGAGCAATCGTTCGTGAAGCTGCCAGCCCGTTTTGAGGAATGCCTTTTGATCTGCATTTTTGAAGGCCATTTCAAGCTTTAACCCGGCAACAGAGCCAGCTAGATAGCCGAAATCATCAAGAACAACATAAACGTTATTGAATGGTATCCCGTTCTTATCAAAAACAGTTCCGGCGCCTTTTGCGGTTTGGTCATGTTTGCCATGAAAAGCTGGCGCAATGACGCGCATTTTGATCATCAGTTCTAGAAGTCGGGAAACGGTCGATTGATCAACCTCGATTGCCTCTGCAATTTGGCCCTGAGTACCATTGCTTGAGAAAGTTCTGGTTTCCAAGCAAACATTTGCAGCAATCCAGAGACATAGCTTAGTAAAATTGTCGCGACGGTTTTGACGCTTAAATGTGTCAATACCATGTTCTTTTGATACGCGGTTGATAATCGCAGGGTGGGAGAGCGCACCATGTTTCATGAATACGCGGAAAACGTCGGACTTACCTTTGTGTAGATAAACCTGTCTACCTTCGGCCACTGCTTTTGCAGCAGCCTTGTTATACTTGGTAACCAGTTCAAGATAAGACGGTTTGGTGAGCATGGTGTATTATGCCGCCTTCAATTCAACTTCGAGTAAATCAAGGGCGATATTTGCATTAAGGATCCATTGTTCTATCTCAGCAACAGAACACCAGCTGTAGCAGTGGATAGCTTCTTCGCAAGCAAAGAAACATTTACCATTGATGATCCAATGGACGGTTAAGGCGATATGTCCGCCTACACAGCCACCTAACTCACAGGAAATGCTAATTTGTTTTTTGATTGCGAGCTCAGAAACACGCATAAGCATTTTTGCGCTGTGAGCTTGAAGGGTAATCAGTTGTTCGGGCGTAGTATGCATGGTTAATGTCCTTGTTTATCTAATCAAAATCCCCGTCCAAATCTGCCGCATCTATCAAGTGTTGGGGTGCCCTTAGTACCGTCAACGTGTTCGACTCACTCAGATAGCTAAGGGCAATTTTGATAGATGTCGGAACCATCACGGCTTGGACAGCTATATTTAATACACGCAAAATGACTACTGACAACTGTTTGGATGTCATGCGAGATGTGCAATATACTCGTTTTCGGAGGTAGAAAAATGATTACAACACTGGATTTACTAAACCGATTACGTGTTGAAAAACAATTGGTTAGCGACAGACAAGTGGCGAAGTTCTTAGATATTAGCCAAGCATCAGTACAAAAGTGGCGCAATGGCGGCACAATGAGTGATGAAATGGCTTGTGAAATCGCTGAAATGCTTGATTTAGATGTAGATTTGGTTTTGTTGGCAATCATCGCTGAACGCTCCAAGAATCAGCGTGCAATTGGCGCATTTGAGAGGCTAACAGAGAACCAAAAAATAGCATGAAATGGCAGGCAAAAAGTAAAGGTAACGTATTGATTTAATTGCATTAGTTGCCTTTCTTTTTTGTCTATCTTGGTGCGTATTATATATGTTATGTTAAATATTAAATCTTCTACGCCTACACTTTTCCCTTATAACGACGATCGCAATTGAACATAACTGATTTACCATAAAATCCATAATATAGAACAAAACAATCTGCGTTTGTTTTGTTCTATATTAAGTTCAAGCGTTTCTGCTAAAGTTCAACGTAGTGGAATGTTTGGATAATATTTTGTTCTGACAAAGAAAAAGGAGCGTTCTGCTCCTTGCGTTTGATTGCTTGTCGAGATAGAAACGTGCTATCCGCCTGCTAGTTTAACTTTCATGCCTTTTTTCTCTAGGTATGCTTTGATTTTCTCTCGAACATCACCCTGCATTTCAATGTTTCCGTCTTTGACTGAGCCGCCACAACCGCAGGTTTTCTTCAACTCTGCAGCAAGTAGCTTAAGAGGCGCATCATCAAGATCGAGTCCTGTAACTACACATACACCTTTGCCTTTCCGGCCTTTGGTTTCACGCTGAATGCGTACAATGCCATCACCTTTGGGGCGTTGTGCTTTAGGCTCATCTTGCTTAATTCGGCCTGTCTCTGTGGAATATACAAGAGTCATAACTATTTCTTCTGTTGCTGTTCTGCTTTCTGTTTTGCAATCAAATAGGCTTCAATGTGGCGTTGAATAGCCGCTTTTGAACCCTTAATGAGTTTACCATTAAAAAAACAATACCAAGCGTTTGGTTCGCCAGTGTCATTTTTAATGGAAAAACCATTAAAATTTTCTGCTTGAGGTGTTCCGGATTCTAGCTTCCTATCTAAAGATGCAAACTCTCGAGGGTCAATGATGGATGCAGTGTCACACCACCAATCAATGCTCTTCTTGACGGCGATCAAGCTCCCCTGAAGAACATGATTCTTTATTCTTACCTGCCAGACACTGGTGTCATTACCAGCAGACTTTAAGTTAAAACCACGGTAATTTGATATAGCCATGTAACTGAATCATCTATTAATTAAGTCTTAGATTAATGATAATTGTAATCAGGCGCTTAGCAAGTATAAAATGCTTATATTAACGTGTTATAGTGCACTAAAATGAAAAAAAACCTTTATGCATATACAGATACCACTGAAGTCAAAGGGCTTATCGAACGATTGAGCCAAAGGCCCGATCTGGAGTTTTTCAAGGAGTTTACCCAATTCAAGTATGCCAAAAATTCGTTACTCGCTATACAAAATGATTGGAGTCGGTACCTAGATTTTTGCAACCAAGCAAAAATAACCATACTACCCTGCTCTATCATTGCCATGCGGCGCTTTATTGAAACACAAGCAAGGGAGAGAAAATATTCATCCATTCGGCGCTCATGTGTTCATATCGGCCTAGTTCACCAATTGCTCTCATTGGCCAACCCAACCTCACATCGCACAATTCAACTATCACTGAATGAATTGCGCTTAGCGAAAGGTTCAAACCCAAGTCAGGCTATTGCGTTTACCAAAGAGCATCTTGCTCAATTGCATTCCACTTTATTGAAAAGCAAGAACAACAAAGACATCCGCGATTGTGCAATCTACTCAATTATGTTTGAGTGCGCAGCAAAACGCTCAGAGTTAAAAGCACTACGCATGGAGTCTGTACGAAAAATTGGCGACACAGCTTCTATTACGATTGGTGATACAGCTTACCAGTTGAGCGAGTTAAGTAGTCTAGCTTGTAAGCGTTGGCTAGAACGCTTACCTGTGGATGCTCATTACCTTTTTGCCGCGATTGACAAACACGGTAACCTGTCATCAAGCCAACTTGATGATTCTTCGATATTTAGAATCATGCAAAATGCAGGGAAACGATTGGGATTGGATAAGACTTTTTCAGGCCAGTCTGCGCGTATTGGTGCGGTAGAGCAACTACGTACTCAAGGAATGAAAATTAGAGAAATACAAGACTTTGGTCGCTGGCTTAGCCCTGCCATGCCTTATCAGTACGCAGGACGTCAAGGCATGGCACAGCAAGAAATGTTGCAGTTTAAAATAATCAGACCGTGGGATTAAGCTGTGATTGAACGCTCAATGCAGTCGGCAAGATAGTCGTGGAATCGATGGCCGTTGTGCTGCAGCATCTTGGGGAACATCGAGATAGGAGTCATACCAGGGAATGTATTCACTTCATTAAGGTAGATCTCTCCCTCTTCTGTTAAAAAGAAGTCAATCCGAGACAGGTGGCGCAGGTTCATTTGTCTAAATACTTTCTCACTGCATTCACGAATGGTATCGAGTTGTTTTTGAGTTAAATTTGTTGCTTCTACTTCGGTCAAAGAATGGCTGCTAGCACTGTATTTCTCATCGTAGCTATAAAATGAACCTGCAGGTGCGATGATTTCACCTGGTTTTGAAATATGCAGTTCACCGTTCATTTCGTAAGCTGCGACCTCAAGCTCACGTGGTTTAACCGCTTTTTCAACGAGAACTTGATGAGAGAAATTAAACGCTTTGTCGATCGCCTCGTCGAGTTCTTCCTGTTTAGTCACGCTGTAACATCCCACAGAAGAGCCCTGTCTCGCCGCTTTAACAAACACCTTTCCCCACTTTGCAAAAGCTTCAGCACTTTTAAAATGGGCAGTCTGATCATTTTTAGTCAAAAAGAGGTACGGAGTATTGGGAATGCCGATGGCATCATACCAAAGCTTTGACGTGATTTTATTAAAGCTATTGCTACTCGCTTCTGGACCACAACCGAAATAAGGAATATTGGCAAGTTCAAACAGAGATTGGATGTCTCCTGTTTCACCAGGATAACCATGGATACAAGGCACGATGAAGTCAATCTTGATGACATCGCTAGCATAGTCACTTTTAATGCTATTGGTGTGGATATCTAGGTAAACAAGATTACCTTGCTGATCAAACCAACCTTCATTTTTAATTTCAACTTTGCAAACGTTCACGCCTTCAATGAGGTTCAATTGCTGCTCAAGAAAGCCGGCTGAAAGCAGCGAAATCTCATGCTCTGATGAGCCTCCGCCACACAGAAGTAGGATGTTTCTCTTCATTTGAATAATCTGATCCGTGATAAAGGACATGCTTACTCAATGATAGCGATATAACGTGAGAGGTACAGTTATTTATCGGCAATAGTTAATGAGACAAGCTTAAGTGCGTATTTGTTAGGCAAAGGAGCCATGTTATGGCTCCTTGAACTCTGACATTAGTTTAATTTATTCAGCGTTGGGTAATCCGAGTTTTTGATCGAGTCGATGCTCTTCACGAAAGGTTTTAGGTCTTTAAACTCTTGAGGAAGATTGGCAATGGCTTTTTTAGCCTCAGTACTGTTGGCGAAATCGCCGTACAAAATAGTAAACCATTTAGTCCCATTGACGACCTTGTAGTTTTCCCAAATCGGTTGTTCATTTTTGGGCAGACGTGAGGCAAAGTAGTCCACCTTCGATTGCGTGCCAACAGCCATCACCTGAATGGTGTAGCCGAAACGTTGTAACTGATCACGCTGTTTTTGGCTCGGCGGAACAATTTTTACCGCTTTGGGGCGTTCGGTTGGCGGGCTGAGTTTGACAACGGCTTTTTCTTCAACCGGAGTTTCAACTTTCACCATTGGCTGCGGCAGATTTGTCTCTTGAACCACATCCTGTTGGGCCATCAAAGGCTCAGGGATGGTATCCATTTTAAACTCTTCACGGTGGCTTTCTGAGGTCACATTGGTGACGTAATCACCGGATGAACAAGCAGAAAGCAACACAGACAAGGTAACGATTGCAACTTTTTTCATGGAATGGCTCAGCTCTATACAAATTTACTGTAAATCATGCCGATAGCGTAGATGAGAATCAAGCGTCTATCTGCATAAACTGGTTGTAACATGTGATTTGCAACACAAAGTGTCTACCGCTTGCCGATTTAGTAAGCATAGTTGTACTTGGGTAAGTTTCACTCAGGTTATTTTTGTTTATCATGCTATTGATCTGGCTTCTTAAGCTTTTTAGGAGAGATGTGGGTGAACAAGCTACAAAAGTTATTTAAACCAACGTCGATTGCAGTTATTGGGGCGTCACAACGTAACTTAAGCGCAGGCAACATCGTCATGAAGAATCTGCTACAAAGTGGCTTCGAAGGTGCAATTATGCCAGTGACGCCCAAATATCGCTCGGTGGCGGGCGTGTTGGCCTACTCTTCAGTGGCTTCGCTGCCATTTGCGGCCGATGTCGCGATTCTCTGTACCCGCTCTGAACGGAACGTGGAAATTTTTAAGCAGTTAGCCGAAGCAGGGACCGAGTTTGTCATTGTCCTCGCTTCAGATACGGATTACCCGCATCATGAAGAGGCATCGGTCGCCGACGCGTGCTTAGCCATCGCCAGAGCACATCAGATGAGAATTCTCGGCCCCAATAGTCTTGGGCTTATCTTACCTTGGCAAAAATTCAACGCGTCTTTTTCTCCATCGACAGCAAAGCCAGGCAAAATTGCCTTTGTTTCTCAATCTGCTGCGGTATGCACGACCGTTCTTGACTGGGCAAATGATAAAGAGATCGGCTTTTCTGCGTTTGTCTCTGTCGGCAATGGATTGGATATCGATTTTGACGAGCTGCTTGATTACTTTAGTACCGACAGTAAAACAGATGCCATTCTGCTCTATTTGGATTCAATCACTGACGCAAGACGCTTTATGTCTGCCGCGCGAGCCGCTTCGCGCAACCGACGCATCCTTGTGCTCAAAGGGGGGCGCTCACCGCATGGCAGACGTGCATTGAATAAACCCAGTGCTGATACGTTAGATATTGTTTACGATTCCGCCATAAGGCGCAGTGGGATGTTGCGCGTACACAATACACATGAACTTTTTGCTGCCGTTGAAACCTTAACGCATTCTGTTCCTTTACGCGGCGAGCGTCTTGCTATCATCACCAACGGCGCTGGTCCTGCTTTGATGGCGGTGGATACGCTGCTTGATCGAGGTGGTCAGTTGGCGACTTTACCTGAAGATATCAATAACTTACTTTCATCCATTCTTCCAACTAGCTGGTCTCATTCCAACCCTATCGATGTGGTGGGCGACGCGGACAAGGTGCGTTATGTCAAAACGATCAATGCCATTTTAGATAGCGACTGCGCTGATGCGCTACTGATCATGCACAGCCCTTCTGCGGTCTCAGATTCCGTCGAGGCAGCCGAAGCGATTATTGCTGCGATCAAAGCACACCCTCGACACAAGCGCTTTAATATTCTAACTAATTGGTCAGGCGAACAGACAGCCAAACCGGCTAGATTACTTTTTACTAAGGCAGGCATCCCAACTTATAGAACGCCAGAAAGTGCCGTGGTCGCATTCATGCACCTCGTCGAATATCGCAGAAACCAGAAGCAACTGATGGAAACGCCTACCACTGCGGAGCCTTTACACATTGCAGACGTAAATACTGCCAAAGAGTGGGTTGAACAACAGCTAAGTGAAAAAACGCAGGTCAGTTTAGACACGCATCAACTCGGAACGCTGCTAAAGCTGTTTAATTTCGACGTACTGCCGACTTGGATTGCAGGAGACACCAGTGAAGCCGTACATATTGCCGAGCAAATTGGTTACCCTGTAGCGGTTAAACTACGCTCTCCTGATATTGCCCATAAATCGGATGTGCAAGGCGTCATGCTCAATCTGCGTAATAGCAAAGAAGTAGCTTCCGCGGCAGACGCCATTTTAGACCGTACCAAGCTCTCCTACCCCGCGGCGAGAATCCACGGTCTGTTGGTGCAAGGCATGGCAAAACTGGCTGGCGGAGAAGAAATTCGCGTCAAAGTGATCACAGATAAAGTCTTTGGCCCGGTTATTTTGCTTGGCCAAGGCGGTTCTGAATGGAGCGAATCGCGTGATGCCTCCGCCGCGCTTCCACCGTTGAACATGAGCTTGGCAAGATACTTGATCGTTCGGGCAATTAAAGAAGGCCATATTCGCTTGCAGAAACTGCCAGAGCCCATGGATGTACTAGGACTGGCGAAATTCTTAGTTAGGATCTCTCAAATGGTGGTTGAACTGCCACAAATAAAAGAGTTGGATATCCATCCCGTTTTGGCAAATGGTGAACACTTTACTATTTTAGACGCCGATTTGACCCTAGAACATCATGCTGGCAATGGGCAGGAACGTCTAGCAATTCGCCCTTTTCCTGCCGAGTTCGTTGAGACGGTGACGCTTAAAGATGGCGAGGTGATTTTACTGCGCCCTATCTTGCCGGAAGATGAACCGCAACATGCGGACTTTATCAGTAAAGTCTCCAAAGAAGACCTTTATAAACGTTTTTTTAGCGATGTCGGAGAGTTCAATCATGAAGCGCTGGCTAACTTAACCCAAATCGACTATGACCGGGAAATGGCCTTTGTCGCTATCTCCTTTAGTGAGGGCGAAGCGAGGATCATTGGCGTATCACGTGCGTTGATCAATCCTGAAAATACCGAAGCGGAATTTGCCATTTTGATCCGCTCGGATCTAAAGGGTAAAGGGCTCGGCAATGTATTGATGACGAAGATCATCGACTATTGCCGTGCGAAAGGCACTCAGCGTATGACAGGCATCACTATGCCAACCAACCGAGGTATGTTGATGCTGGCACAGAAAATGGGCTTTGCGCTTGATGTCCATTTTGAAGATGGCACTGCTGACATGGTGTTGCCACTTAATCCTTAAAAAAACCTTATCACTTAAAGCTTTAGACGGGAGAAAATTTACCTCTCCCGCCTATTTCAACTTCCAGTGCTTTTTCAAATGCTGAATACACCACGACTTAGCTTCCCCCATCTGATTGCGTTTCCAACCTAACACAATATTCATCGTCATTGTTTCACTGCCGGAGATCGCTTTCAGTAAACCTTGTTCAATTAAGGGTATCGCCATGCTGCTGGGTAAAGTTCCAATGCCTAACCCTGCAATCAAGGCATCGATTTTTGCTTGCAGATTGGTTACGGTTAAACGTGGTTGCTTTTGGATCACGTTGACGCTTAGCGCTGGCTGCTCACGGGCCGTATCGGCAATGGCAATGATGCGGTGTTTTTCTCTCACGGTGTCATCAAACTGCCCACTTCGATTGTGAATATAGTGGTTTGCCGCGGCTACCCAAATCATCGACATCTTGCCAATCAATTCGGTTTTTACATCGTGAGGAACCACGTCCAGTGCGGGACAGACTAACAAGTCGGCTCGTCCAGATTGCAAGGCTTCCCAACACCCCGCTAAGATTTCTTCTTGTAACCTGACTCTCGTTTTGCTCACGTTGCCCAACGCTTCGACTAAAGGGAAAAAATGATTTACTGAGATAATGCCATCGTAAGCAATTGTGATGTCCAACTCCCATCCGTTCGCCAATAACGTGGCGTCGTTGACTAACTTTTCAGTCGCACCAAGGATCGTGCGCCCTCTCTCCAAGATCAAACGCCCCGCCTCAGTAAAGTTTGCCTTGTGGCCGGATCGATCAAAGATCATGATGTCCAGCTCTTGCTCTAACTTCTGGATCTGATAGCTGAGCGAGGATGGCGCCCTATCAAGCTCATTGGCCGCGGCGGCAAAACTTCCGCGCCTTTCTATGGCATCAAGGATATGTAGCGCTTCTAATGTTATCGGACTTTGCACAAACACCTCTTTTAAATGTGATCAAAATCAACTTTCTGAGTTTTATAGAATCACACATTAATTCATCTAAAGAACACTCTATTTGTATGATTTAAAACGAATATTTACCATTTCAGTACTCATTGTAGATAAATAGGCGCTACACTTCACTTGTGAGAATGATAGCAATTATCATTAGCATCTAATATTATTGCGCCGTTAAATCGCCTACGATGGATTTTAAGGTAGTAAAATGTATAACAAAACGTTTCTTTCAGCCTCAATACTATTAGCTCTCTCTGCTTCAGTACAAGCAGAAGAATATGGATTATTCGATGAGATTGTTGTTTCTGCTACTAGGACAGAACAAAGTAAACAAGATGTTTCTTCTTCTATAGAAACTGTTTCATCTGACGATATCGATTCTCAATTAGCCAAAAATCTGCATGACGCACTTATTTACACGCCGGGTGTCAATGTAACGACATCAAGTCGATTTGGTATTTCAGGTTTCAACATTCGTGGTATGGAAGGTAGCCGCGTAAAAGTGGTCGTGGATGGTGTATCACAAGTCACTCCTTTCAATCCAGGCGCAAACGTCCAAGCTATTTATCCAAATACTGTTGAACTAGATACGCTCACATCAATTGAAATCAATAAAGGTGCATCTTCTACCCTTTATGGTTCTGATGCACTCGGTGGAACTGTTGTACTTCGTACCAAGCAGCCTGCCGATGTATTAGACGAAGGCGATGACACGTACTTCGGCGTTAAATCCAGCTATTTCTCAGCTGATACACAATTTAAAAACACACTTACGTGGGCAATGAGAAAAGGCATATTCGAAACGATAGTCATTGGTACATACGCAGATGGTAACGAGCAGAAAACGTACTCAGATGATGCGGATATTGATGGTCCAAAGCGTGGGACAGCAAACCCTGCAGATAAAAAGCTATCAAATATTCTCGCGAAAGCGTTTGTTGACATCGGCGATCACAACCGCGTCGGCGTTGTTTATGAACAATATAAACACGAATACAACGAAGATAATCGATACGGCAATTACACGATGAGCTATGGCCCCATGCCCGTTGCTACGTATTCAAATTCACGCAACAATGATGAAGCAACTCGCCGCCGTGTTGGCTTAACACATGATTTTAATGGAAATTCTGTCATTTTTGATTCATCCCATACCGCACTTAACTACCAAGAGAGCGAATCAATTAACGGTAACTTCTCCCACGTAACAGATCTTGCAGGGTATGTAGGTTACAGCGGAAATAGAACACGTGAGCGAGCGGCTAAAGAAGAGACACTGCAGTTGGATACGCAATTTGACAAACTCTTAGTGCTAGATGGTTCGACACATGAAATTACCTACGGTTTGAACTTCCAACACACTGACTTTTCAATAGACAATGTCGATTATTTTCATGACAACAACACATCTAAACCTGCTAAAACGACGGTTCCCAACGCAAAAACGGTAAAAAAAGGAATATTTGTCCAAGACAATGCATTTTTGTTGGACGACTCTCTTGTGGTCAATACCGGTTTACGATACGACTCGTTTGAAACGACACCAGAGTATTCAGAGTCTGCAACGACGAAGCGTGACAAAAACAGCAGTGATGCCTTTACAGGTAAGCTCGGTGCCGTTTATCACTACAACACCAACATCAGCAACTTCGCGCAAATTAGCCAAGGATTCAAAGCTCCAACAGTTGAACAACTCTATTATGAGTACAATACTGGCGCAGATTTTGTGCCTAATCCCGACTTAAAAGCTGAACGTAGTACCTCTTACGAAGCAGGTATAAGATTGAAAGGCCAATGGGTACGTGCAGAGCTGGTCGGATTTGTTAACCAATATAAAGATTTCATTGATACACAAGATCTAGAGAAAATCGATCCAAACAAAGAGCGTTTCACTATTGTGAACCGAGATCGCGTTGAAATTAAAGGTCTGGAGTTCAGTTCTGATATTTTGCTTGATGAAGCCATCGCTGCACCAAAAGGCATGTACAGCAAACTCACCATTTCGTACGCCAAAGGCAAAGATAAAGCGACGGGTAACGCGCTTGATTCCGTTGCACCGCTAACGTCGGTTTTGGGCTTAGGTTATGACAATCACGATCTGAAATTTGGTGGGCTTGCTAACCTTACACTCGTAGATAAGAAAGATGATTGGTTTGACGAAGACACATTCGATAGTGCAGGGTATGGTGTTGTAGATATTTCTGCATATTACAACCCACTGGAAAACCTGACGTTACGAGCAGGAGTTAACAACGTCTTCGACAAAGAATATTGGACATATCAAGATGTTAGAAGCATTACCCCTACAAACAATAAAGACATATTCTCGCAACCTGGACGAAATTGGGCCGTCAGCGTTGAGTACAAGTTCTAACTATCGATAAAACAAAAAGCCAGCAACCGCTGGCTTTTTTACACTCTATTTTTAAAAGAAAGAGAAAAATTTAGGAAAAATGAAGCGTTACTGTTTTGCCATCTCTTTTTTAACCATTACCGCGGATGCAACGATAAAAGCAATGATAAGCGCAAGTTCCATGGAATCCTCAGAGTTGAAATAGTTGAGCAAAAAACAATCCGCCTAAGTCTATCACTCGTCACTCAATAAGCTAGCAATTTGAGCCTCATCTGCGGTTTTTCCGATTGAGATCAAAGTTTATTCCGAAGTCTGAGGAAATATACGTCACTCACTTGCGGCAGCGCCTATCACAATAGCCTGCCCTTTCCCGGCTTTTTTCGCTCGGTACATCGCGGTATCGGCACTTTTCAGAATGGTATCCATGTCTTTCTCATTTGAACCGATCAGCTTCACTCCGATACTACAGCCGACTTGCAGTGTCTGGCCTTTATATTCAATGGGCCGACAGATACTTTGCAACAAACGCTCGGTTAACTGAATAACTGATTGCTGACTGGCAGGTTTGATGAGTAAAACAAACTCATCACCGGACAATCGGGCAACCAGATCGCTACTGCGTACTTCTTGCTGCAAGCGAGTGGAAATAACGCGCAGTACTTCGTCGCCAGCATCATGACCGAAGGTATCATTAACCTGTTTAAAGCCGTCCAAGTCCAGATAAAGTAGCGCTAACTCTTTATTCGAGTAAGCAGACGCGCGAAGTTCCTCTTCCAATATTCGATGTAGTTTAGAACGATTGGCAAGCCCCGTTAGTGCATCGTGATGTGCGAGGTACTCTAAACGCTCCATTTCTTTCGCATCAGAAAGATCTGCTAAGATGATGACCATGTCATACACCTGTTCCTGATCCACTTTTTTAACGATATGACTGACTTTGGCAAACATCGGCACTAAGGTGCCATTAAGGTGTTTCTCCCACACTTCCCCTTGCCATTGTCCGTAATGGGACAACGATTCTTGAATGGTTGGCATCAGCGATTGTAGCTGTTTCCAGTGGAACACTTGCAGAAAAGAGCGGCCAACTAAAGTATCACTACTGTAACCAAGCATCTGCGTGAGCGCTGGGTTACACATAGTAATCACGCCATTGTGATCAAGAACAATCAGGCCATCTTGGCTGTGTTCAAACACCCCAGCGGCAATACGTTGGCGGTTCATCGCCGCCTCTATCTCAGTAACATCTTGAATGGCAAAGAGCGTTGCACCTCGGTTACTTAGAGAACGTGAAGAAATTTGCAGCAGTTGAACACTTTGATCGACTTTTTTACAAGAGAGCAAATAGTCATCCAATACCTGCTTTTGCTCAATGGCCGCGATGAGCACCTCTTTCTCTTCCGTCTGAATCAAGTCGGTTAAAGTGTTGTTTTCCACCGCCGCAAGAGAAATCGGGAAAATCTCTTTACTGGCCGCATTACTGTGCAAAATAACACCATCATGATTCACAACCAGCAACGCATGTTGAACCGTTTCAATCACTTCATTGGCAAAGGCTTTCTCTTTTTCTAAACGATCTAATGTGTAATGGATCTGGCTGTCTCGCTGCGCCAAGCGTTTCACCATGGTATTAAATGCGTCAATGAGTGCGCCAATTTCATCATCCGCTTTGGGTTTGAGGTTGGGCCTTTTAAGGCGGTGTTCCACAAAAGCCTGCATCGAGTCGTGTAAAGAGTAGACCGGCTCCAAAATGAATTTCTGCACGATAAGGTAAAGCAGCGCGCCAGTGGGGAGCAGCATAAAAAAGAACACGATGCTGCTTTCGATCAACTTATTGATGATCTGTTCAAAGGCTTGATTTGACACCGTAATTCTCAGTGAGGCAATTTTGCTTTCATCCATTTCGATCGGCACCAACAGATAGAGGTACTTGCCTGCAACAAGGTGACCTTTCTTCTGCAAAGCGTCTCTTTGCGCTTGATCGGGAATAGGAGCCTCATCAGCTTGCGCTTCATAAATCGAGAACAGTTGCTCATTCAAATCAAATAACTTCACCCGCAAAATAGCCGGATCGACGTTAAATGCTGATAACACTTCGCTGGCTGCCAATGAGTCATCAAATAGCACTGCTGCTTGCAGGTTAAACGCCACCCCTTTTGCCAAAATGGAGACGCGATCGATTAGGTTCTTCTGTTCATTTTGATAATTGACAAAAAAATGAAAACCCTGAGCGAAGATAAAAATAAAGGTGACAAAAATTAAGATAGGCACCAGCAACTTATGACGAATAGAGAGGTTTTTTAGTGAAGGCATAGTGTAGCCTCCTTGACGCTGGCAAGTCGCAGTAGATTTGCCCCTAGGGTGTAACGCTCACTCACCAAATTCTGCGAACAGATCAGCGGTTTTATCCTGCCCTCGTTCTCTTGCAATGCTATGATCCCTCCGTCACGTAGAAAGTGGCTTTGCGAACTAATTGTGACCGCGTAACCACCAACACTACGCACCCGCTCGCTTGTGAGTGGCTTACCATAATAGACAATGTCACACGGTTTATCCGTTGCGTTTACTAAGACAAGGGCCAAGTCGCGGATAGTTTTTCCTTCAATCACTTTTGCTAAGGTTTGTTTTACTTTGTCATCATCTTGTACACAGAAGTAAATGTGCGTTTTACTCGGTTCTTCATTCCAAAAAACGAAATTGCTGATCTGATAGATATACACCGCCACCACTTCATGTGGTTGAAATTTGTTTGCTTGAGCCAAAAACGGGCAAAGCGATGCTATCAACCCGCAAAGCAGGCGGATTTTAAAATTCATAGTTGAGCCTCAAATGTGTGCTTGTTCACATTGAAATCTCGAGACCATCAGTGTTGCCAACGTGACTAACATGTTGTACGACTACCTTTATACAAAGTGCAAACAATCCATTTTTTATCCATGAGGTGATTGAGAACATATGCTCAACCGAGGGCATTGGATGGGGGCGGCATCAGGCAGATTAGATTGATTAGTGTTGCAATATTTTTCATATCAAGCTCGCCTGAACCTATTATTTTTACTACTGATTATTGCCACAAATCCCAAGCTCTACCGCAGCTAGAAAACGTTTAATTGGCAAAGGATGATGTGGATCACTGTCATAACGGATTTTTTAAGACAACTTACACCAATTAACGGCAAGGACGGTTGAAATTATAGTGAATAAGCAAAGAGTTACTCTAAATTGCGACATGGGCGAAAGCTTTGGGATCTGGCCAATGGGTTCTGATGAATTGGTGATGCCGTGGGTTGACATGGCCAATATCGCTTGTGGATTTCATGCCTCAGACCCTCACGTCATGGCTAAAACGGTCGCCTTAGCAAAGCATTATCTCGTCAAAGTCGGCGCACACCCGGGATATCAAGATCTTAGTGGTTTCGGTCGCAGAAGTATACCTCACACCGCCGCGCAAATTACAGAAATCGTCCTTTATCAGGTGGGTGCATTGAAGGCTTTCTGCCAATATCACGATGTGGCGCTCCATTATGTTAAACCACATGGTGCACTCTACAACGACATGATGGCCGATGAAGAGGTGTTTCGCGCCATTGCTGAAGCCGTTTCTGTCTTTGCTCTACCACTGATGATTCTGGCAACCACAGACAATCAGCGCTACCTAGACATTGCGGATGTTTTTGATGTGCCACTGCTGTTTGAAGCCTTTGCTGATCGCAGTTATCAAGAAGACGGTCGACTTACCCCGAGATCACAAGCGAATGCGGTCTACCACAATGCCGATGACATCTATAATCAAGCGATGCAAATCGCCACCTATGGTTGCGTCACTACCGTTTCAGGAACAAGAGTGTCATTGGAAGCCGATACCATCTGTGTGCATGGTGATAATCCTGAGTCTATCGCCTTGGTACAAAGGCTAAGCCAAGCATTGGCCAAATAAGAGGAAGAGATTTGAAGAGCAATTGCTACCGAATTCAACCCGTTTCTGAATGCAGCTTGATGGTGTACTTTAACGAGAGTGTCAATGAGCAACAAGTGGGTGAGTTGGCGAATCTGATTCGACAGACTCTACCCAATGCGCTGATGAACGTGGTTCCTGCCTATCGTTCTATCTTGGTGGAATACTTGCCTTTTCGCTTGAGTGAATCACAGTTGTTGCTTCAGCTTGAGCAACTGTTGCAAAGTAGCCAAGTGACCACATCCATTCAGGCCGGATGCAACCATCGCATTCCCGTTTATTATGCCAAGAAGACCGCGCTGGATCTGGAGACGTTTCTTCATCGTGGCTTGTCACTGGATGACGTTGTCGAGCTACACAGTGAAACGCCCTACACCGTTTCGGCGATTGGTTTCACACCAGGCTTTGCGTTTTTGTCTGATGTTGATGAACGCCTCGCCGTTCCTAGGCTGGCTTCGCCACGTGTTTCCGTCCCGGCAGGCAGTGTCGCGATCGCCGAAAGCAAGACGGCCATTTACCCATCCGCCACGCCAGGCGGATGGAACATCATCGGCCGATGTCCAGTGTCTGTGTATAACCCGAACGAGGTTCCCGTGACCCCATTTACTATTGGTGACACAGTGACTTTTTACCCGATCAGTGAGCAAGAGTATCTCGAATTAGGAGGCGCATTGTGACAACCCACGCGCTAAAAGTCATCAAACCGGGGTCACTCAGCCTGATTCAGGACTTTGGCCGATTCGCCCTTGCCCATCAAGGCATCACGCAAGGCGGACCGGTGGACGACTACGCCTACAGTTGGTCGAACCATTTGCTGGGCAATCCCGTCAATTGCACCTCGTTGGAAATCACCTTAGGTCAAGCGGCAGTCGAAGTGCTCAGTTCGTGTCAACTGGCGATCTGTGGCGGCGATCTCGATGCGCGTCTCAACGGACACCCATTGCACAACTGGAGCGAATTTCGCGCGCACAAAGGTGATATTCTCACTTTTGGCTTAGCAAAAAATGGCCTGCGAGCTTACCTCTCAGTGGTTGGCGGCTTTGACGTAAGTCCGCAGCTTGGCAGCACCAGTACTGTCGTGCGCGATCATCTCGGCGGCCTGAAACAAAACGGCATGCCGCTGATTGCTGAACAATTATTACCTTTTACGCCACACCAACCTAGCTCAAATAAAGCCCGCTCGCTGACGTTCCGTTTCAAGCCTGATTACAACTTGCCGTTAAAATTGCGCGTGATTGAAGGTTGTCAAGCCGCGGATTTTGCTGCCGAGGAAATCGCGCTGTTTTATCAAACGCGATTTACCGTGGATCCCAACTCAAATCGCATGGGATACCGACTGGCCGGAGGGACAATTTCGCCTCCCTATCAGGGGATTTTGTCGGAAGGGATTACCTTGGGCGCCATTCAAGTGCCACCGAATGGTCAGCCAATCATTTTGCTAAATGACAGACAAACAATTGGCGGCTATCCCAAACTAGGCTGTGTTGCCCGTATCGACCTTCCAAGACTGGCACAAGCAAAACCGGGACAGGAGGTCCGTTTTGTTAGAGGCGACCGCGAGGGTTTGCAAGATGTTTGGTGCCAATGGGCACGTTTCTTTGGTTATTGATTGCTTTTGGTTACTGATTTCTTTTACTTACTGATTGCTATAGCTAAGAGCAAGCACACTGCTGTGAGAAGTGACCAAGGCGACGTGGATGTCGCCTTGGTTTTTACGCTTATTGATACACCCCTTCACCCACCACTTGAGCTAACGATACTGGGTAACCGCGCTGTTTGGCTAATGTGGTGGCAACCGATTCGATCTCACTGGCGGCCAGTGAACACGTGACCGGGTGTTCTTGTTCGATGTGGGTGGAGATAGGCTTACCAAACCACTGCAAGGCGATTTTCTGCGCCGCCAACAAAGTCGACGAGCCTTTGACAATTTCGATGCAAGCATAATGGTTAGCAGAAAAGGAGACATCTGCCGCGCGCAGTGTTGCATCACGCCCGGGAATTTGCTGCGCGCCAAACAGCGCTTTGCCCGCTGGATTGGCACTGATAAAGGCCGGCAGTAACTTGGCCGCGTGTTCAATCGCCTTTTGGGTACGCAACTGCAAAACCGATTCATCCCATCCCGAACGGATCTTTTTGACGTATTGCGCTGGCAACTGCGGCTGCGCAGAGCGAGGCGATGCTGCCACCAAACCATCTTCAAATAGCGTGATATCTTCCGTCATACCATGCAGTTGAAAATAACCGTCGGCGTATGGCGTGAGCTGCGCCATACCATCTGGCGTTCCACGTTCGCCATGAAAAATCACTTCTGGCCAAGCCTCATGGCATTCTTGCCACTGAGCGACGTACGCCGCTTTAAACTCGACCATACGTTGCGTGGCCACACCAACCACATCATCTAATTCGCCCGTTTCAAAGCCACAGGCGTTAATCAAATAATCAGCGCAAATAGGTTGAGACAAACCAGCAACATCCAACTGCCATTTGGACCCATCCCACTGCGCGTGTTGCAACTCTCGGTTACACATTACCGTCGAGGCCGGAAAGCGCTCAAGGGCAAGGGTGGCGATGGCAGAAAGACGAAACACACTCCAGCCATATTCGGCCACGATGATCACCGGATATTTAAGCTGCTCGAGATCAGTATTTTTGGCAAATGGAATGCACCACTCGTCAAATGTTTTGGGCTGCTCAGGCTGGGTTAACCTCGCCAAGCGCGCGAGATCAGCTTTGGAATAGAGTTTGAAGTAGTCGTCCGGCTCGCCGAGCACTTGGTTGCGGGCGTCCTCTCGAACTAGGTCTCGATATGCTTCGCGAATGATCGCCAGTCTTGGGAGCAGCTCTTCAGCCTCTCCGGCATCACTGCGCGGTACCGCAATAATGGTGGGGCGAATGTTGATACTGGCCGGAAAGAGTCTGACGCTGTCGATCGATTGTTTCAGCAGGTCAATGCATTGCTGCGTCGAGATCTCACGATAAAGGTTTCCCCCTGCGTGCAGATGACAGATCGGCGGACCATTGACTAAAGAAGGCCCTTTTTCTATCAAGGTTACCGCATAGCCTAATTCTGAAAAATGTATCGCGGCCGTAGCGCCAGCGACACCACCCCCTACAACGGCGATGCGTGTGTTGCCGATGGACGAGTTCAAACCGTTCATTGTTCCACTATGTCTATGAATTCTGGGATTGAATTCTACTCGTGATTGAACGTGAATAAAATCACAAATTCGCTGTGGATTTCTCGGTACAACAGGCGCAAAGCATAAAAATTTTCTACGTAAAGATGGCAATAAAATTATCAAAAAAATACTTGACTGATTTGTCTCGATTTCAGGTTTTAGGCCAAATGTGAATAACCCACTCTGCGCAAGTCCGACACGGCAAAGACTTCGCTCACTTTGCCTTCTTTTTGAGCTTCACTTATCCCAAAAGTTATCCACTGATTTTGTGGATAACTGGGATAAGCCTAGGCGGTGATTAGCCATACGAGTTATTCATAGGTGTCAATAACTGTTTGATTAAACTTGATACAACTAGGAACAATGTCGCCAACGCCAAGGTGGGCAATAGCAGCCACAAATGCGGATGAAGCGTGGCGGATAAGTCAAATCCGAAACGCATCACCGCTGCCACCGTTGCTTCCGCACCGAGAGCAGAAATCGCACTGGCAATCAGCGCCATGATGCCAAATTCCGCCCAAATGGTACGCGTGACCCGTTTTTTCGACGCGCCCAACGTGCGGTACAAGCGGATCTCTTGCTGACGCTGCGCTAAACTCAGGCGCAACAAGGTAAAGATCAACATCACTCCCGCCATCACCCCCATGAGTGCCAAAATCGAAATCGACCACACTATCTGTTCAACCAGATCTTGGATTTTGGTGGCCATGGTGCGAATGTCGAGCACACTGACGGTCGGGTATTGCCGCGACAACTGATTCAGCAAGGATGTTTGGTGCTCTTCAATACGAAAACTGACCAAATAGGATGCAGGAATAGACGCCATAACATCCGGTGTAAAGATGAAATAGAAATTAGGCTTCATATCACGCCACTCGACGTGACGAATGGTGTTCACCGTCGCGTTGAAGGTTTGACTGTTCACCACAAAGGTGAGTGTGTCACCAATCTCGATTCCCATTTCTTCAGCCACTTCAGCTTCAACCGACACGCCTTGCGTTGGCGTCCAACTGCCCGCCGTCACCTGATTATAATCGGGTAAGCTCGCTCCCCATGTGAGGTTTAACTCTCGGCTCACTGCGTCGCTACGCTCTTGGCCATCTGGTTGGTTTTCACTCGCGACATTTTTACCGTTGATGGCAGTAAATCGGCCGCGAATGATCGGATAAGCTGGGGAACGATTCACTTGGTTCTGATCTAAAAACGCCAAATAAGGGTCAAGTTCGAAGTCACTGATATTGAGCGCAAAAACATTGGCGGCATCGGCTGGAAGCGTCCGCTGCCAATCTTTGAGTAGATCGGTGCGCACCAGCCAAATGATCGCCAATAGCATGAGCGACAGCGACAGCGCCCCCAGTTGTAAACCACTACTGAGTGCCGAGCGGTTGATGCGGCTCAGCGCGAGTTTAACGGAGGTAGAAAATGGTAAGCGTGCCAACAGTTTGCTTAGTGCTAAGCCAACAAAGGCAAGCACAATGAATAGCAGCATGATTGCCCCGAGCACAATCCACACCATAACGTTATTGTGGTAAATCGCCAGCATGGGCACTAGTGGCACCCCAATCAGCAACCAGGTTTTCGATGGAATGGTTTTCTGTTGGTTGTCTGTTTGCATCACATTGATCGCTGACGTATGCAACAAAGCCGACAGCGGAATGCCCAAAGCGGGAATCGCAATCAGTAACGCGGTAAACAAAGAGACTAAGTACGGCGTGATGCCATACGAAGGAAGCGGATCCGGCAGCAGATCTTTCAATGGAATGCGCAGCAACTGCTCCAGACCCATGCCAATCAGTACGCCTATCACGGCAGCGCATACAAATAGCAGAGCTAGCTGAATCGCCAACCAACGCGCTATCCACGCTCGGCTTGCACCAATACTTTTTAACATCGCGATGGTTTGCTTTCGCGTGACAACGTAATTTTGGCAAGTCAGCACTAATGTCGTCGCCGCCATAATGATGACAATCGCGACGGTCAGTGACAGATATTGATTGGTGCGCTCAAACACTTCGCTACTGCGACTGGCACTCTCTTGGTCGCGCCAGCGATCACTTGGCGTCAGCTCAACGCTCTCTTTGACCTTCGCAATCACTTGATCACTGCCGACGATAAACAGACGATACTGCACACGGCTACCAACTTGAATCGCGCCAGTACGCGCCACATCCGTGTCGTGAATATACGCCGCTGGCATCTGTTGAAACGGGTTGAAGCTTAATCCGGGTTCGCTCTCAATCACGCCAGAAACAATAAAATCTGCGTCGCCAATCGTGACATTGTCACCTTGCGTAACCTCCAGCCTCTCCATAATCCGGCTATCTAACCACAGTTCCCCCGGGTTCACATGCTGAGCGCGTGTTGTGTCGCTGCGCAGGCTCAGTTCACCAAGCAGCGGATAGCTCGATTGCACCGCTTTGACGGTGACTAACTGCATCCCCTTGTCACTAAAGGCCATGGTGGCAAAACGGGTCATTTTTGAGGTGGTAAGCGCTTCACTCTTGGCCGCATCGAGCAAGGTTTGTGGCAGAGGATTGGCGGAAATAAAGAGCGTATCGGCGGTGAGTGCATCTTTGCCCTGCTTGACGATCACCTGTTCCATACGCGTTGCCAGCGCCGATAGAGCAAACACGGCAGAGATGATCAGCACTAGCGCGACACTGATTGGCCAGAGGTTGCCATGGCGTATCTCTTCCAGACTCCAGGCAGTAAGCCTGCGATTTAATCCATTTGACGCCATACTAACTTGCCTCCGACAATTGACCTGCATCCATGCTAAACACGCGTTGGCAGCGCTGAGCAAGCTTCATATCGTGCGTCACCAGCACTAACGTCGTGCCATGGTGTTGATTGAGTTCAAACAGCAGCTCGATGATTTTTTCTGCCGTGTGTTGATCGAGATTGCCGGTCGGTTCATCGGCAAACAAAATCTTCGGCTGCGTCATAAACGCGCGTGCCAAGGCCACCCGTTGCTGCTCGCCACCCGACAATTGGCTCGGGAGGTGATCCACTCGCGAGGCCAAACCCACCGAGGCAAGCAGCGCTTTACCTCGCTCGTTATCCTCCTCTTCCCCTTTGAGCAGACACGGTAAAGTGACATTTTGCAGTGCGGTCAGGCTTGGAATGAGCAAAAAACTTTGGAAAACAAAGCCAATCGATTCACTGCGTAATGCGGCACGCGCTTCATCGTCCAAACGAGACAAAGGTTGATCGAGCAGATAAACTTCGCCGGATGAGGTGACATCAAGGCCAGCTAAGAGTGTCATCAGGGTTGACTTTCCTGCACCGGAGGTGCCTACAATAGCCACACTTTCTCCCTCTGCGACTTCAAGATTGACATCGCTTAGGATAATTAACTTCTCATTGCTTGTAGACACTTGTTTACTAACGGATTTTGCTTTAATTACTGGAGATTGCATGGTCAGATTGTTTTCCTTAATGCTGATGTTAATCCTGTCAGGGGCGGCAACGGCGGCTGAAAAAATTCTCATACTTGGCGATAGTTTAAGTGCAGGATACAACATGCCAGCGCAGCAGGCATGGCCAAGTTTGTTACCAGACGTACTAAAAACCTACGGGAAAGACGTGCAAGTGATCAACGCCAGTATTTCAGGCGACACCACAGGCAACGGTTTGGCGCGCCTGCCAGACCTGTTAACCACCCACTCCCCCGATTGGGTGTTAATTGAACTGGGTGCCAACGATGGCCTCAGAGGTTTTCCGCCCAAAACCATCGCCGCCAATCTGTCACGGATGATCCAAATGACAAAAGCGTCGGGCGCGAAACCTGCTTTAATGCAAATACGCGTTCCACCTAATTACGGCAAGCGTTACTCGCAAGCGTTTTTCGATCTTTACCCTACTTTGGCGGAGCATCAACAAGTGCCATTGTTGCCGTTCTTCCTTGAGCAGGTGATCACTAAGCCAGAATGGATGATGCAAGATGGCCTGCATCCCACCGCCGACGCGCAACCTTGGATCGCTGAATTTGTTGCCGAAATGTTTAGCAAACATCTCTGATTTTAATGCCCTAGCTCAAATCATTATACGTTTCTTTACGTTAGCCTAAATGCCTCTTTGTCCCCCAATCAGGAAAATGGCATGCGCATAGAACCACAAATTGATGGCGTTGTTGCCCGCTCAGCTCATCCTTATGGCTGTGAAGCTGCAATTAAACAACAAATAGAGTACGTAAAACGTGCGCCCCAGATCACTCAAGGCCCAAAACGGGTGCTGATCCTTGGCGCTTCCTCTGGATTTGGTCTTGCTGCTCGCATCGCACTGACGTTTGGCGGAGCCAAAGCAGACACCATCGGCGTCTCGTTCGAACGTGGTCCAAGCGAAAAAGGCACCGGCAGTGCGGGTTGGTACAACAACATTTTTTTTAAAGCACAGGCTCAAAAAGAAGGCCGTACCGCGATCAACATCGTCGGAGACGCCTTTGCCAAAGAGACGCGCGAGCAAGTGATTGAAGCGATAGAGACCTATTTCGATGGCGAAGTTGACCTAATTATCTATAGCCTGGCGACTGGCATACGGCCCGTTCCGGGCAAACCCGGTGAGTTTTGGCGTAGCGTGATCAAACCCTATGGTCGGCCTGTCACGGGCGCCTCCATCGATTTACAGCATGACCGTTGGATTGAAACCACGCTTGAGCCTGCCAGTGATGAGGAAGCTGAGCACACTATCAAAGTGATGGGCGGTGAAGATTGGCAAAGTTGGGTGGATGCGCTTATCAACACCGAATCCATCGCTGAAGGTTGTAAAACCGTCGCCTTTTCTTACATCGGGCCGGAAGTCACTCACCCGATTTATCTTGACGGCACGCTAGGCCGGGCGAAAATCGATCTGCACCAAACCAGCCATGCGCTCAATTTGGAAATGGCCAATTTCAATGGCAGCGCCTACGCCACCGTCTGTAAAGCCTTGGTGACCAAAGCGAGCGTGTTTATTCCCGCGTTGTCTCCCTATCTGCTTGCCTTGTATAAAGTGATGAAAACCGAGCAATGCCATGAAACCTGCATTGAACAGATGCAACGTTTATTCAGCACTAAACTGTATGGCCAAGCGAAAGTCGACGTTGACGGTGAACGGCTGATCCGGATTGATGAGTTGGAACTGGCTCCGCATATTCAGCAAGAAGTTCAAGACCTTTTGTCTGAGATGAACGGTAATAACTTTAAGCAACTTGGCGATTACGAAGGGTATAAAGACGAATTCTTGAAATTAAACGGCTTTGGTTTTGAGTCAGTTGACTACACTCAAGAGATTGATCTCGCGGCTTTGAAAAAATTGCGCCCCTAAGTCGCCTTAGTGAACGTCTTAAACCTGAGAATCCGCTTTCGACTGATGAAGTCCTGACCACATTTCGGGACTTTTTTTCATCTTGCCCTGCTGAACTCCTATACTTAGACCCAAGCGCCCTCACTTTGCACCAAAGGCGTATCATGTGATCACAGGATGTAATCACAACGAGGATAAGGACTGCCAAGTCATGACGAAATTCAAAACGCTTGATTATCAAATTCCTGAACCAATGCAGCACGGTTGGCAACGGATCGTCAATTTACTTGCCGATATCGTCGGCGTGCCCGCCGCGTTGGTGATGCGTATTCATCCGCAGCACATCGAGGTGTGCCGCACCAGCGAGACACCGTTAAACCCATACAAATTAGGCGATTCGGAAACGTTAGGTCACGGCTTGTATTGCGAAAGTGTCATTAATTCGAATGCAGAGCTGATGATTCCCAACGCCCTGAGCGACCCGCTATGGGACAAAAATCCAGACATAAAATTGGGCATGATCTCCTATTGCGGTCTGCCGCTTCTGTGGCCAAATGGCGAGGCGTTTGGCACCATCTGTCTATTGGACGAAAGAGAAAATCATTTCAGCGACACTTATCGAGAATTACTGCGCTGTTTTCGCAGCTCCATCGAAGCGCAATTAGCGGTTGTCTATCAACACGAAAAACTGCTGAGGCTGAACAAAGAGCTGCAACATCGCGTCGAAAGCCGAACCAGTAACTTGGCTCAGTTGAGCTTTTCACTGAGTCAGGAAAGAGACAAACGTCTTGCTGCCGAGCAAGATGCCGATTATCAGCGACAACATGATCATGGCACTGGCTTTTTGAATCTGAGCGCGCTGGAAAACCAGTTGCAGAGACAGTTAGAACAATCCAATCCCACCAACCTCGCCGTGATCCATATCGGCTTTACCAATGCGCGCACCATTCAAGCCAAGTATGGTTTCGCCCTGTTTGAGGAGCTCTTGGTAGCGTATCGCCACCAAATTAGCATACCAGACGCGATGTTCACGTTAACCGGCCGCCCGGCTTCTCATGATTTGGTCATCGTCATCCAATCAGAGAGAATCGGCCAAATTCTAGAAGCCTTGCTCTATCGGATTGTTGGTGTGGGTCAAAGCACCTTCAACATTGATAACAATGAGGTCCATCTGCACGCGTTTATCGGTGTCGCACTCTCTGATACGCAGACAAACAGCGCTGAAGAACTGCTCAGCCACGCCAATCAAGCCATGGTGGTCAGCAAAGAATCCGGGCAGCGCTACACCTACTTCTCCTCAGCGCACGCCGACGCGTTGTTGTATCACAACCAGATTGAAAGTTATCTATTGCAAGCGGTACGCAATGACGACCTCACGCTCTATTTTCAGCCTAAAGTGTGCCCCAACACCCACAAATGGATTGGTGCTGAAGCGCTGCTGCGCTGGAGCCATCCGGTATTGGGGGATGTATCCAACGAAGCGCTGATCCATATGGCAGAGCAGAATGGGCTGATTTTTGAGGTCGGTGCGTTTGTGCTGCGCGTGGCAATCGAAAAAGCCAAACAGTGGTCCGAAGTGGTTGAAAATTTCCGCGTAGCGGTCAATATCAGTGGTATTCAGTTGAAAAATCCACTGTTTGCGGAACAAGTGCAGGATCTGTTGGAAGCTTACCAACTCCCTTCTCATTATCTAGAACTAGAGGTGACAGAAAGCGGTTTAATCTCCGATGAACTGATGGCAAAAGCGACATTGAGCCGCTTACATGAACTCGGCGTGACATTGTCACTCGATGACTTTGGCACAGGATACTCTTCCTTCAGCTATCTGAAGAAATTCCCGTTTGACGCGATCAAAATCGACAAAAGTTTTGTCCAGCAAATTGAGCACTCAGAGCAAGACGAAGAGATCATTCGCTCTATCATTCATGTGGCAAAAAAACTCGATCTCGAAGTGGTGATGGAAGGTATCGAGACGGATTCGCAAGAAGCGTTTTTGATCCGTGAAGGCTGCGACATCGGCCAGGGCTTCTTATATGGCAAACCGATGCCGAGTAACGAGTTCGAGCAAGGTTTGTTCAACCAGAATTTCCTCGGAACCGCTTCTTTTGCCTACCATACGTCATGATGTCGGGCAAAGACCCGAATTGGCTTTACTCTTCCTCTGGCGATTCCTATAATCGCCGCTTTTGTGTTTCTAAAAGGCTGATTGTTATGGACCTGTTGACTGCAAAACTCAAAAAGCTCGAAAAGCAAAACTATCGTGCTTACCAGCAGATAAAAGGACAATACAACTTTGGCGATTTCGACCTTTACATCGATTATGTTCAGTCGGATCCCTTTGCTTCTGCGTCCCGATTCCGCGCTTTCCGTGCTTGGTCTTTAACTGGCCTTTCTTGGCTGCGTGATGAGTCGCCCGCCTATCAACTCGCTGCGCGTGATTTCATCGCCCGTAGCTTTGCTGAGTTTGCTAAGCAAGAATCCAGCGTTTCTATTGCTCTTCATGGTCAAACCGTCCTTGATAGCACTGCCGTTCTGTTTACAGAAGACGGCATTGAACTGCGCTTTAGAGTCAATCTTCCGGCGGAAGGGCGCGATATTCTGGCGAAGAAGGCGCTGAATATTCTCACCTTCCACCTGCCCAAATTTATCCGCCGCGCGACCATCGAGCGAGAGCTCGACAAACAGGCGCTGATCAAACATTGTCAAACCGTCGAAGACCAAGAGTCGCTGCGCGAACAGTTAGCCAGTCACGGCTTGGTTGCTTTCGTCGCCAATGGAAGCCGTTTGCCACGCGTAGCGGGTAACTGTGATTTGCCAATGAAAGAGGCGGTGGAGTTTCAAGCGCCAGCCTCATTGCAAGTAACACTGCATACGCCGAATCGCGGTTTTGTCAGCGGTTTAGGCATTCCCAAAGGCATTACCTTGATTGTCGGTGGTGGTTTCCATGGAAAGTCGACGCTGCTGAGCGCCATTGAACGCTCCATTTACAACCACATCCCGGGTGATGGTCGTGAGTACAGTGTGACAGACATCAATGCGATGAAGATACGAGCGGAAGATGGTCGCTGCGTGCATCACCTAAATCTGTCGAACTACATCAACCATTTACCAATGGGAAAAGAGACGGCCGATTTTACCACTCAGGATGCCTCTGGCTCGACATCACAAGCGGCTTGGTTACAGGAGTCGGTTGAAAGTGGCGTGAGCACTTTGCTGATTGATGAAGACACCTCAGCCACCAACTTTATGATCCGTGATGAGCGTATGCAGGCATTGGTTGCCAAAGGCGACGAACCTATCACACCATTGGTTGACCGAATTGGCCAATTGCGTGACGAGTTGGACATCTCTACCATTATTGTCATGGGTGGCTCAGGCGATTATCTGGACGTCGCCGATACTGTGATTCAAATGCACGATTACCAAGCGGTTGATGTGACAGAAAAAGCCAAACAAGTGATTGCACTGCACCCGACCCAGCGCCACAACGAATCTGAATCACCTTTGGTCACATTTCCGCCTCGCGCGTTAAACTGTCAGGCGCTGATGAACATTCTCACCGATGGCAAGTTCCGCGTTTCCGCCAAAGGAAAAGAGTCGCTGCGCTTTGGTAAAGAGTTTGCGGATATCTCGGCGTTAGAGCAGTTGGAATCATCTGACGAGGTGAATGCCATTGGTTGGGTTTGGTATCAGTTGGCACAAATGCCCGGTTGGTGTAACAACCCGGCCAAAGCCATTACCGAACTACTGCAAGGCGCATGGTTTGAGAAGATGCCCCAGCAGGGCGACCTCGCCAAGCCTCGCCCACTCGATGTGATGGCCGCGCTTAACCGCATGCGTAAGTCCCAGTTTCGCAATAACAACTAATTTTTCTGCTTGATGAAAAACGCCCTGCACAATGCAGGGCGTTTTTTTACTTGGTAGACTTAATCGATGGTGAACTTCATAGATGGTGAGCTTAGTGACGCAAAACGTTCCATGCTTCGCAAAGAATACGAAAGCGCTCTGCATTGCCATTGTCGCGATCGGGGTGCCAACGTAGTGCTAATCGACGCCAACGTTTGCGAATGTCAGCGGCGCTGGCGTGTTGATCCAGTTCAAAAAGCTGCAACGCCTTATTTCTATCGATATCATCACCTTCGTGGTGCCCCACAAAACGGCGGTAACGGGTCCAGAACTCATTCAGCAGCCGTTTCACTTCCCCTTCATTGGCTTCGTAGTTTTGCCACTGCACATAATACTCACGCAGCGGATCATCAACATCAATGGTATGGCCAGCGCAGGCGTGGCTTGACATCAGCACGATATCCATCGCTTCCACTTGCAACCAATTGTCTGGATAAAGCGTTTCTTGCAACTGATAGAGCGCGTTCATGATGAGAAAGTTGCGTTTGAATAAATCTTTTTCTGGCAGAGGGTCAAGCGCATAAATAAAGCCCTGCTCACCTAAATGAGCGGCTAAAGTATGTACTTTCCATCCACTGGGCTGCTTACGAAGAACCTCCAATATTGGCCACAACAGCGGGTTTTCCATGTACGTCTGAAACGTACTCGCCAGATTGGTCTGCTCCTGCATTGTCTTACGCCTTTAATACTATTTGCTCAGATAAAGTTAAGTATGAACGGTAGGTTTACCTTGTTTCCTTTTTTCATTCAAAGCCAACCCCGTCAATTTGTCGAGCAAGATTTCGTTTTGAATGTCAGTTCGTGAAGCAATGTACAAAAAAAGAGACAGCCGCTTGGCTGTCTCGTTCAGATTTACGCAAAAGATGTGCTTAAATCACACCAAGCTCACGCAGACGCTCCATCAAGTAACTGTGCGCTGTGTAACGCTGTGAAAGCACTACCTCCGGTTTTGGATGAAGGAAAAGCGGCAGGGAAATGCGAGATTGTTCCTGACGCTCACCCGTTGGGTTGATCACGCGGTGGGTGGTGGATGGAAAATAACCGCCGGAAGCTTCCTGCAACATATCACCAATGTTGATGATGAGGTTGCCAAAATCACAAGGCACATCGATCCAAGAGCCATCTTTGGCTTTCACCTGTAAACCCGGCTCGTTTGAGGCAGGTAAAACCGTCAAGAGGTTGATATCTTCGTGGGCCGCGGCGCGAATTGCTCCCGGCTCTTCATCCCCTTTCATTGGTGGGTAATGCAGCACACGCAGCAACGTTTTTTCGCTACCGTTGATCATCTCAGACAGCGCGATTGAGAACTTCTCTTGCACCTCTTTTGGCGCGTGCTCTTCAACCCAGCCCAACAGCTCAGACGCGAACGCATTAGCGCGCTGGTAATAGTCTAGAATCTCTTCTTTCAGCTGAGCAGGAATTTGCCCCCAAGGGTAAACGTGAAAGTACTCTTTAATGTCTTTGACGCTGTGACCTTTAGCCACTTCAGAGACCGATGGGGGAAAGTAACCATCTTGGGTTTCAACGTTAAAGTGGAAATCGTGTTTCTCTTCAGTGCAAAAGAATTCGTACCAATTTTTATAAATCGATTCGACCAACTCTTTCGGGATAGGATGATTTTTTAAAACGCCAAAGCCTGTTTCGCGCAGGGACTTAACAAATTGCTCAGCGGCATCTTCAGCGAGATAATCGACGGTTTCCAGTTTCATGACTTTACTTCTGATTGTTGTTATTCAATTTGAGAGACGGATTTTATCGCTCGAATCAAATGTAAATCAAACTTTAATGAAGTGTTTTAATGCAAACGATCAAATGTTGCACGAGCTACCTCACATTCAACACCTTTTGTAAGCGTCTCTCCAACGACAGAGCAATTGAGCAATGTTCATTATACTGTCATCATTCGCGTGAATATTAACAAGGAACTGCTGGATGAAATTGAACCGCACGCTGCTGCTTTTTGCCATTGCTTACCCGTCCATTTTTCTTTTTTCTGCTATTGCGCCGAGTTCACGCGCGGTTTGGATTGCAGAAATCATTCCCGCAGTGGCGATTTTCACTGCGATCTTGTGGCTTAGTCGTTCATTTCAATTTAGCCAAACGGCCTATCTACTGATGTTTTATTGCAACTCCAGCGTATTGGCCGTAATCCAGCTTAAGTAGGGATTAAAGCCATCTTGGATCTCCAGTTGCACAATTTGCGGCACTTCGTAATTGTGTAACTGGCTGATTTGGTCTTCAACTTGTGGATATAACTCTTTGCGCGTTTTGATCACCAGCAAGGTTTCCACGTCCTGACACACCTCACCCTGCCAAACGTAATGGCTGTTGATCGCCATTTCTTGGATACAGGCCGCCAGTTTTTGCATCAATAATGCTTTGATTATCTGATTTTTGTTGGCTTCGTTATTGGTTGTCGTCAACACGACACAGAAGGCTTGCTTGTTATCGACCATGGCTTTCCCTTAGTAACTGAACGAAATGGTGCGTTTTTTCATCATCCACACCTTTTTTAGTATAGACACCGATATTGCCGCGTTGCTCTTGATTCACCACCAGCGTTTCGATTTGATGCTCAGCCATCCACAGGCACATTTTGTCGGTGTATGGCATCACGGCATCGCTGGCTTTGAGCAGATCAAGGCTGGCCGAGAGCGAGTCCACATCGTAAATCGCCCGTCCTTGAAAACGCTGGTTGGCTAAATCAAACGGTGAGCTCATGTGCTCAGCCAACACCGAGCGATGCCTTGCATGATCAGGCGTAACACGCAGGAGCGCAAAGTCGTTTTGCGCTATCAAACGCTTACTGGTGTCGGTTTTGTATTTCTGCAGCAAACGATGTCCGCGGCGAACAAACAGCGCCTCGTAATCACGAAACAGAGGTATAAAGTTCACTTGGCAGCGTTCATGCAGCCCATGCACTTCATGGCCAATAAAGAGATCAATCTCCCCCTGTACCAAGTGGTGCATCAACGAGAGGTTGTTCCCAAACTCGAGATGCAGTGAGCAATTGGGCACTTGTCGCTGGTATCGGGCGATCGCTTCACGCACAAACAGCTCCCACCACGCCTCTCCTGTCCCCACTTTCAGCTTGCCAGAATGGCGCTGTTGCATGTCCATCATCTGGTGGATTAGCTGAGAGTGTTTTTCTTGCTGCTCTTCGACGTAGTTTCTAAACAGACGACCATATTCGGTCAGCTCCACCCCTTTAGAGCGGCGATGAAACAGCGCGACGCCCATATCGCTTTCGAGTTTTTTAATCGCTGTGGTGAGCGAAGGCTGGCTGATATTGAGCTTTTCAGCGGCTTGTTTGATGTTGGATTCGCGTGCCACCATCAGAAAATATCGATAGGTTCTATTCATAGCATTCAGATAAAAGTCACATTTTCCACGCTGCATTCCTGTTCAATTTCACGCAGCAGGCTGAGTATACGCAATGATATAGCCATTATCTATATCAAGAGGCATGCATTCTATTTTATCTGCCGCCCACTTCTCACTATAGTTAGGCATAAAATGTGAGTTTAGAAGGCAGAACAAATGGAAACAAAATGGTGGCATGACGCGGTGGTTTATCAGATTTACCCGCGCAGTTTTTGTGACTCAAATAACGATGGCATTGGCGATATCAATGGCATCATTAGTAAGCTTGATTATCTCCACCAGCTTGGTGTTAACGTGCTGTGGCTCTCTCCGGTGTATAAGTCACCGATGGACGACAACGGTTACGACATCTCCGATTACCAAGATATCGCGGCTGAATTTGGCACCATGGATGAGATGAAAACGCTGCTGGCCAAAGCCAAACAGCGTGATATCAAGATCGTGATGGATTTGGTGGTTAACCACACTTCCGATGAACATCCTTGGTTTATTGAAGCGAAAAAGTCCAAAGACAATCCCTATCGCGATTACTATATCTGGCGAGATGCCAAACCCGATGGCGGTGCGCCAGATGATCAGGGCTCGATTTTCGGTGGCAGTGCTTGGCAGTGGGATGAAAACACACAGCAGTACTATTTCCACCTCTTTTCCAAACGCCAACCGGATCTGAACTGGGAAAATCCTAAAGTTCAACAAGAAGTACACCAAATGATGAACTGGTGGATTGAGCAAGGTATCGGCGGTTTTCGTTTGGATGTGATCGATTTGATTGGTAAAGAGATCGACAAAGGCATCACGGGTAATGGACCAAGGTTACACCCGCTGCTGCAAGAGATGAATCGTGCCACCTTTGGCGACAAAGATCTGCTCACTGTGGGCGAAACTTGGGGTGCAACACCGGAGATCGCCAAACTCTACAGCGATCCAGAGCGCCACGAGCTTTCTATGGTGTTCCAGTTTGAACACATTGCGCTCACTTGGCAACATGGCGATAAGTGGAACCCGATTCCGTTGGATCTAAAACAGTTCAAACAAGTGCTGACTAAATGGCAAACCGAACTGGCTGATCAGGGCTGGAATTCACTGTTCTGGAACAATCACGATTTACCACGTGTGGTGTCCAAATACGGCAATGATAGAGAATTGCGGGTAGAGTCCGCCAAAATGCTCGCAACGGCGCTCCATTTCCTCAAAGGTACGCCTTACATCTACCAAGGGGAAGAGATTGGGATGACCAATGTCGCCTTTGATTCATTGCAGCAGTACAAAGACATTGAAACGCTCAATTTCTACCAAGTAAAAACGCAGTCTGGCGTCTCACACGAGCATATGATGCAAGCGATCCATGAAAACAGCCGAGACAACGCCCGTACCCCGATGCAGTGGTCAAATGCACCTCATGCTGGTTTTAGCCAAGTGGAACCGTGGATTGAAACCAATCCAAATTATGGGGCGATTAACGTTGAGCAAGCGTTAGCCGACCAGAATTCCATTTTCTATCACTACCAGAAGTTGATTCAGTTGCGTAAAGCTCACCCAGCGATTGTGTATGGTGATTTCACCCCGCTGTTTGAAGACCACGACTGCGTGTTTGCTTACTTGCGCAGACATCAGGATGAAACTTTGCTGGTGATTAACAACTTTAGCGAGACGGCGCTGAGTGTTGATCTGCCCGAAGCATTAAGAAACCAGTCGGTGGAATGTTTGATTTGCAACTATGAAGCGAAGCAGCATCTTGACGTGACATTGTCACTCAAACCATATGAATCTTTAGCGTTTAAACTCAATTAAACCATTCGAATACGCAGAGGCCCGATATTGGGCCTCTTTTCTAACTCGCATATCTTCAATTTTCGTTTTCAAGCTGCAGATCCGGCTTAACCCAGACTTGGCTAAAATCAAACCAGCCTAGCGCATTGCATTTGGCGTTTTGCAGCGCACCACTGTGATCTTTGTTGACGCCGAGCCAGCAGTGGAACATTGGGATCACCTGGAAGCTTTTCACCAACTGCTTACCAATCTCTCTGGCAGGAAAATCGTTTAGCACGCCACTGCGCCAACTCTCCACCAGCGCAAGCCAACGCTGGAAATCGTAGTCTGTGCTCATGGATTCAATATTGCTGTAATCAAGCAGCCACCCTGCCAACGCATCTTCCCGGTTGGTGGCAATGCCCATTGCTTTGAGCCAAATGTCGACCTTTTCAGGTGTTTCTAAAGCGCAATCGTATTTGACAAAATCAACCTCGATTCGATAGCGCTTTAAGATGGTTTTGATGGTTTTGGCTATCACGGGAAACATCGGGTGCTTGGCTTGATAAGCGACCGAAATGCGTTCCAACTCGCCCGGCGGCTGGGCGTTTGGATTGGGATAAAGATCAATCCAACCCGGTTTGATGCCGTACGCTTGCAGCAAGCCAAGCTCAATCACTTTGTCTTGCGGCACATGGTTAAACAGTTGATAACCATTGAGCACTGCAGAGAAAAACTCCGCCCAGCGCGGATCTTTCGCCACACCGCTGCGCTTATTGAGCAGTAAAAAGGTACAACCGGGGTCGAGTTCAACCTCATCAGAGCGCGACGAAGCGTTCATCATCGGTTTACTTAAACTTGGATAGACCATTGAGGAGTACGATTCATCGATCACCCACACCTCAACTTGGTCGAGCAGTGGACGAAATCCGAAGTAGCCATCGAACGCTCTTAAAATCAGTCGCTTATCGTCATTCGATTGCACCATGTATGGGCCCGTACCCACTGGGCGAATATGATAGTCTTCACTGCGCAGTCGCAGGGGCAAGAGAATTTTCGCCTGCGATTCACTTAGGGCCAGCGGCAAGTAGAGATCGTCTTTAAACAGCCGAATATCCACTACCCAAGGACTGGGCGAGCTCACCGATTGCACATGGGCAAAAAGGTTGAGGTGATGTAACTCTCGCAGGCTTTCAATCACCATTTCGGTGGTCAACAGCTCACCATTGTGAAAGCGCACTCCCGGACGAAGATAGAATCGCCAATGCGCTTTTGAGAGCATTTCCCACGTATGGGCCAGATCTGGCTGCAGCATATCGTTGTCGTCTAGCTTGGTTAAACCACTAAAAATTTGCCGAGCGATATGAATTTCGGTGCGGCGCATTTGCAGATGCGGGTTGAGCATCGACAGCGGACGATAATAAGGCAGACGCACCACCTGCTCGCCTTCGCGATGTGAGACACCAAGATAGCCTTGGATCACTTGCGTCAGCTTCGCCGCGTCACTGTCGAGCACTTCGAGCGCCTGACCAATTTTCCCTTCTTCGAGATACCGTCTGGCGAGATTTTCACTGACGTCGGCTTTGCTGCGCTTAAAGATCAGCGTCGAGAGCTTACCCCGCCCTGCCGCCGGATGCCATTCGATCCAACCTTCTTCTTCCAGCTTGTTAAGGACAATGCGGGCATTTCGGCGGGTACAGAAGAGAATGTCGGTGATCTCTTCCAGTTGCACTCCGCTGTTTTTGCCATCGAAGTGCTGAAAAAGGGTTTCGAATTGAACTCTAAGACGCGGGCTACTCATAAAAAGGGAAATCAAGTCATCAATTTTCGTGACTACCAGTTTCCCTATTTTTCAAAGTGAGTGCAAACGATTTTCTCTATTCGATAGCGATGCCAATTTGCGCTGAAATTTCAGCGAGTTGGCTTTCATCATCCAGTTTTACCGACCATTTACATTCCGCACCATTGGCAACGATAACATTCGCACCACGGCCAATTAACTGCAACGCGTCTACCTGAGCTTGTAGAGTGATACCGGAGTGGCAAGCCAATTTGATCACCACTTCGTGCAGCGTTGCAATAATCTTCCCTTGGCTAAATTCGACCACCATCGCTATACGCCCCGCTCTTTATGCTGTTTGACCGCAATCGTTAAACGGCTGGTGCACACCAATCTTTCCCGTTCATCGCTGATGTTAATTTGCCAAACTTGAGTCGAAACGCCTAAGTGCAACGGTGAAGCGGTACCGATCACCAAACCACTGCGCATCGGCCTTATGTGGTTGGCGTTAATATCTAGGCCGACACAGTAGTGCCCCGGACCAACACTGAAATTGGCCGCCAGTGATCCTAAGGTTTCGGCCAACACCACCGACGCACCGCCATGCAGCATGCCAAGTGGCTGATGAGTGAAACTGCATACGGGCATCGTCGCCGTGAGTGTTTGATCGGAAAAATCGGTATATCGAATTTGCAAGTGCTCGATCAAGGTGTTCTTAGAGGTCGCGTTTAAGGTTTCAAGATCAATCGGTTTTTTCCAGATACTCATCGTTTTACCTGATTTTGGTTATAATCGGCGCTAGTATATACCCAAAGTTCGATGATATGGAGATGGTGATGTCGACACGATTAAAAGCTGCCGCCCTGCTTGCTGTCGCTGGCCTTACAGCTTGCAGCTCTTCCCCGACCGGCCGTAATCAACTACTGATGTTTTCTGATGCGGAAATGTCTAACCTCGGGGCAAACTCTTTTGAGCAGATGAAAAAAGAGACGCCGATTAGCCAAGACAAAGCCCTCAACCAATATGTCCAGTGCGTGGCAAAAGCGATCACCAATACGATTCCGCCTCAGCCCAGTTTCAAAGAGTGGGAAGTGGTGGTGTTTGACAGTGAGCAAGTGAACGCGTTTGCTCTGCCCGGCGGGAAAATCGGTGTTTATACCGGGCTGCTCAATGTCGCGGTCAATCAAGATCAATTAGCCACTGTGATTGGTCATGAAGTCGCCCACGTGTTGGCAGAGCACAGTAATGAACGTCTCTCACAAAGCCAGATAGCGAATGCTGGCTTGCAACTGGCGAACGTTGCCATCGGCGCATCGGAATACAAAGAATATCAGAAGGTGACGATGGCCGCGCTCGGCGTAGGTGTGCAGTACGGCGTGATTCTGCCTTATGGCCGCACCCAAGAATCGGAAGCGGATTTGGTCGGTTTGGAGTACATGTCCAAAGCGGGATTTGATCCAAACCAGAGCATTGAACTTTGGAAAAACATGGCCAAAGCGTCTGGGGGTAAACAGCCACCAGAACTGCTTTCTACTCACCCTTCACACAACACGCGGATAAAAGATCTGCAAACCAAGATAAGCCAGCTCCCCAAAAGCAGCGTGGCTGCACCAAAATGCAAAGTGTAAGCTAATCGCAGCGCAGATAGACAAAGAGCTCCAAACTCGGAGCTCTTTGTTTTTGCATGCAATGTTTTTTGCAAGCCATGTTTTTTGCAGACATTGTTTAACTGCCGAGAATCAGCAGTGGCAGGCGCATCAACTCATCCCCAGTAGACGCAAAATGCCAAATGATGGCGACAAAACTCATTACCGACACAACATACCAAGTAAAAGCTATCGTCTGACCATAGCGCGTTAAGGGTAAAAGATGACTGTTATGCCGGCCTCGCCACTCAAGCACGATCTCCAACATCCCCATAACCAACAAAAAACCAAACAGGGTTAAGCCGAAAGTGTACGAAAGATAAACGCCAGCCGCCGCCGTCAGTACGCCCCCCGCCAAGCCGACCCAACTGTTCATCGAAAAAGTGATGCTCTTGAGCACATGTCCGCCATCCAAGGGTAAAATTGGCAGCAAGTTGAACAGGTTTAGCAAGGCGTTAAACATGGCTAAAGCGGCAAAAAACATCTCTCCGGTCAACCAATAGATCAACGTCAGCAGCACACTCAATATTAAGCCAAAGAACGGCCCCATGATGGAGATAACGACATCCTGCCAGCGAGTGTTAATTTTCTCATCACTGAGCGCCATGCCACCAAAAAATGGGATCAAATAAAACCCTTTGGTTTTCATGCCGAAATATTTCATCGCTCGCACGTGACCGTACTCATGGATCACCAAACAGGCAATCAATGCTAAGGCAAACTGAAAAGAGAACAGCCAAGAGTACGCCGCCAAACTCATCGACGCTAACGCCACTTTAATCAGCTTGGCACTCTTTAGCGCTTTCATTCCCAGCGAAACCAAGCCGATCAGGCTGAACTTACGCGGCTCTTGCCTTGGGGTAAGGGGCGTTTGCTGCTCGATGTCCTTTTCTGTCCGAATACCTTGAGCGCTTGTCTCGCCATTGACCAAGCAATGATAGTGAAACTCAAATGGCTGCCAATGTAACTCTCCCTTCACTTCACAACGCAGCTCCGCTTCACCCGCCATTAACACGAACTGGTGATGGAAAGCGGCATCTTGCCCTTGCGTCGCATCGATTTGAGACACTAATGCGTTATCCCAAAAAAGTTGCTGCCACCCAGCCATTGACCCTTCTAAACGTAAAGGACGGCCAAGAAATTCAATATGTAGTAGTTCCAAAATTAGACCTGAGATAAGCGAAGTCAATGGCTGGCATTATGCCTTTGTGCAGCAGAGGTGAAAAGAGATGAAATTGGCATAAACACCTCTCTGTCTGATGATTCTTATAAAAAAGCGCTAAACAATTCTGGTCGTACCATTCCTAGAAAAAAAATCTACATAATACAGCCCCTTATAAAATGTCATTTGACCTATGCATCAAATCTAATGCTTAAAAGAGCAGCAAACTTTGACAAGTTTATAAACATTCACTTAACATTACATTTACATTGCAGGTACATAGACGCACTCTTTGTATCTGCACTATACAACAAACAACAATTACAAGGACTTCGGTCCACGATTATGAACCCTAGGAGGGTCAAGGATGAACAAGAAGCACTGCTCTCTGCTTGCAATCTCCGTATTGTTTGCGTGTCATGCTAATTCCGCCGGCTTCCAAGTTGCGGAGCATTCAGCATCAGGCCTTGGCAGAGCATTTTCCGGTGAAGGCGCCGTTGCCGACAATGCCTCTGTACTCGCTCGCAACCCAGCAGCGATGACTCTTTTCGACGTAGCGCAGTTTTCTGGCGCTATCTCTATCGTTGACCCTGAAGTCAACGTCTATGACAAAACCAGCAAAGAGCAGTCTGACGACGTGGCTCCGCTACAGGTTGTACCAGCGGCGTACTACATCAGCCCAATAAACGAGAAATGGGCATGGGGTATTGGCCTGTTTACTAACTATGGCGTGGCAACCGACTACCCAGACGATATTTCAGCAGGAGATATGGCGGGTGACACGGCACTGGTTTCTGTTGGTCTCAATCCCAATATCGCCTATCGCGTCAACGAAGCATTGAGCGTCGGTGCTGGTGTTAACTTCGTTTATGCCCACGCGGAGCTGACACGCCATAAAGGTTCACTTGCTCCTCTATTTGGTTCTAATGATAAATCTGAAAACTTGATTGGTATGACTGGCACAACTTTTGGCTATGGCTGGAACGTTGGCGCGCTGTATGAACTCGGCGAAAGTACTCGTTTTGGTTTCGGTTACCGTTCTAAAGTCGATCTTGATTTCGATGATGGTGAATTTAGCAGCTACGATTCTGGCATTGCCACTTCCGCTAAAGTCGATGGGCGTTTGCAAATCAGTCTGCCAGCGATTATGGAACTCTCCGCTTATCATCAGCTAAACGATCAGTGGGCGATGCATTTAGGCTGGCAGCAAACCGATTGGAGCACGTTTACCGAGCTCAAAGCGACCTCACCAGACTGTAATGATGGTACACCTGGTCAATGCTTCTACAAGCCGGAAAAATACGAAGATAACAACCGTTACTCTATCGGCACTACCTATGTGATGAATGAAACTTGGACCTTCCGAGTGGGTTTTGCCTTTGACGAACAAGCGGGTAAAGCCACCTTGAGTATTCCTGATAGTGACCGTACATGGTACAGCGCAGGCCTGACTTACAACATGAGCAAAAACATGACGCTGGATGCGGGTTTTGCGTTAGTGAAAAGTAAATCAGGCCCATTTGAAGAGACCAACGCGGCGGATAGAAAATTTGAGTTCGACGCAGAAGGCACCGCGTACATCAGCGCGATTCAAATGAACTACACCTTTAACTAATCAGGATTGACGGAGTAACACAATGAAACACACATTTAAGCTATCACTGCTATGTTCGGCAATCCTGCTCGCTGGTTGTGGTGATAACACTGAAAGCTCAGGAACTACAGGAAAGGTTACTTTTGAACCAAACGTACAAACACTTCTGGGGCGTGACGCTTCAGTCAAATTCGTTCTAAAGGGTTCTTCAGCAGATGTGCCTTTGCCTTCCTTTTTACTTTTTGACACTAATGATCACACTTTGAACATACCTATAAGTGCTGGCAAATCTAGCAGCTTAGATAACCCCGAAGTCGCGATGGGTGAATCGGATGGTTGGAGTACCATCATGCCATTCAGCATCAACTTCAACTTCGCTGATGGTGTGACGTTACTGAACGATACCGTTGTGATCAATGGCTCGCCATTTAGCCAAAATCTCAATGCGGGAATTCGAGTTGCAAAGGTTGATGTTGACCTAGCGACTGGAGCAATGACTAACTTTACTGCACTAACTCCTGGTGTTGATTTTCTTGCCGTCACTACCGATTTGAAGAGCATTAAAGTCCTTCCTCTCAAAGGTCTAGATCCTGCATCAAACTACATCTATGCACTTACAGATTCGATCAAAGATAGCAACAACAACCCGTTGGGTACATCCAGTTCATATGCAAGCTTGAAAACTTCAACAGCTCAATCTGGATTATTGGCGGCACCACAAAAAATTATCTGGAACATTGAAAAAACCTTCGAAGATAACGATCAAGTCACCAGCAAAGATGAAATTGTTTACTCTTCTTGGTTTACGACTGCATCAGCAGGCAATGTAATGCAAGGAACAAAAGCAGCGATTGCCGCCTCAGTGAATCCTGCTGTTAAGCCTTCTGGTGTTTGGAAAGGAAGCGCGAACCCAAACAACCTCTCAGTTGACGAGCTCAACTCGCTTTACAGCATTGACGCAGACGATGCTGGTGCCGATTTCGGCGCAGCAGTCACCAATGATCCACTTTTCAAAGCGGCATTTGGTGATGACAAGGCCAACGCACTAAAAAACAGTTACGATGCGTTAGCAGCTGCCGCACCGACACTAGATTCCATTCAAGTTTTTCGTGGTACGGTCAAACTGCCCTACTTCTTGAGTGATCAAGTCAATGGTAAAGAGTGGAAAACACAACCTTGGCGCAGTGGTATGCCAAGTGTGTTTAAGATCCTAAAGACCTTGAGTTCAGGCTCTAACGCTGATAAAGCAGCGATTAGCCAGCAGTTAATCGATTTAGGTTTTACGGATCTGCCAGCTCAGCTCTACTCTGTTCAGCATCAAGCACTTCTTGTTGGTGCGAAACTGACATTGGCCGATGGCACTCAACTGGATACTGATCGAATTATGACCAGATACAGCGCAGTTCCACAAATTCGTGCAGTGAAAGAGGTTCCTTTCATCATGTTTGTTCCCAAGGGAACGGGTGCAGATAACGTACCACTACTGCAATATCAGCACGGAATCACCAACCTAAAGGAAAGCGCTTATGCATTAGCACTGAGCCACATCAGTACCGCTATTCAAACGGGCAAAACACCTTATGCGTTAATTGCTATTGATCAACCATTGCATGGACAACGTGCCTTGTCTGATGGCACCGTAACAACGCCAAGTACGCCTACAGTCTTTATGAATCTTGAATACTTGCCAGTGGCAAGAGACAACATTCGCCAAGGTGCTATTGACGGATTAGGGCTACGTTACGCATTAAACTACGTAGATCCAACGGAATTGGCTTTCCAAACGGTAAACCAAGCCAATGTTTCTCTTATTGGCCACTCTATCGGCGGCATTACTGGTATCAGTAGCTATGCTGTTGCTAATACATCAGTTAATCCAGCGATTGATTCAATGTTTAGTTACCAGACAGCAACATTAGCCAATCCGGGTGGCGGTATTGCACCGTTCTTGCTTGAATCAGGGTCATTCTCGCCAATCATCAAGCACAGTATCACGGCTACGGCAGTACCAAGTTACTTAAATTACTACGCGAATACATGTCCGACCAAAGATGACCCAGGCGCTTGTTTCAACAGCTTCTATAGCGATGCGGATGCCGAAACGAAAAGTGACATCGATAGTATATTGACCTCATTTACTTACGCGGCACAGACCGTGTTAGACAACGTTGACCCATTCAATATCGCTTCTCAAGTGAGCGGGTCCCTGTTGGGTATTCAATCCAATGGTGATGCGACTATTCCCAATAAGGTGTCGAACATTCCTACAGCGGGTACAGAGCCACTCTTTAAGAAACTAGGATTAGTGAATACGGCTACTGATGCCACTGGTACACGTGTCGCTTCGTACTTTGATGAGTCATCCAATGCAACCCACTCTACGGTAGTTGCTCCAGGATCGGGGGAAGAACTCGCTCATGGTGAAATGAGCTCTCAGATTGTTCAGTTCACACGCACCGAAGGAAACGGTGACGGTTCGTTAACTGTTAACGCAGGTTTGCTAGACGCGAGCAAGTAATCCAAAGATTACCGTGTTGAGTCAATGCCCAGTGTTCTCTATGACACTGGGCATTTTATTGGAGGATATATAAGTTGAGCATTTGTTACTTAACCCAATCCTCTTTTTAGATTGGAAAATCTGTAAAATACTCACTTTAATTTTCTAAACCCTTTTAATTCTCAGGATAAAGTGGATAATACCGCCTCAAATTAATACTACTAAGGTGAGTTCTCATGTCTATCGAAGCAACTCTGCTGGATCGTTGCCAGTCTAAATGTGAATTGTGTTGTTCTGATTCTTCGCTATCGGCCTACCCTGTACCACCGCACACTCACGTGACTGTGGATACTGCGATTATGGTCTGTGACAAGTGTTTGAGCGAAATCGATGAGCCAAAAGACATTAACCACTGGCGTTGCCTAAGCGACAGCATGTGGAGCCAAGTGCCAGCCGTTCAAGTGACAGCATGGCGCCAACTGACTCGCCTCAACACCGAAACTTGGGCTCAAGATGCACTCGACATGATGTACATGGAAGAAGAGCAAAAAACTTGGGCGATGAAAGGAATGTCTGCAGACGACAAAACCGTTGACTGTAATGGCGCTGAACTGAAAAAAGGCGACGATGTTACGGTTATCAAAGATCTGCCAATCAAAGGCACTAACCAAGTTATCAAACAAGGTACCGTTATCCGCGGCATTAGCCTAAGTGACGATCCTAAATTGGTTTCTGGTAAAGTGAATGGCGGTCAGTCAATGTACGTGATCGCAGAATACTGCCGTAAGAAATAAGCCTTGCTCGTTTCGAAAATCAGGCGTCTCAATGAGGCGCCTTTTTTTGTTTTTCGTTAGATGGCATAGCCCCAAATCGCCTCTTCGAGCAAGATCAGGTTACCGAGCACGTTGCCAAAAACCGCTCAATTTAGGCCCAAAAACATTAATTAGCGCACCGAACACAATCAATGCCCCGCCAAGAAAAGTCCAAAAAGAAGGGATTTCGTTAAATAGCCATACCCCCAGCAACGCAGAAAAGACAATTTGCACATAAGAGTAGGCAGACGCTTTCCCAGCGGTTTGCGTTTGCATTGCCTTAGTTAAACCAAACTGGCCAATTTGAGTAAAAATACCGACCAAAACCAGGGCAAAAACTAACCAGAGATCCGGAAGAACAAAGTCATCACCAATTAAAAGCGACGCTGTCGGCAAGGCGACCAGAGGAAAGTAAAAGATGATCACCGAACTGTCTTCGGTGCGGCTTAACTTTCTCACTATCACATACGCGATTGAACTACCGAACGCACCAAGCAAAGCGATAGCAACACTGAACATCGGTAACTCGCTTACCGCATGCTGACCAAGTGTTGGGTAGACCATGCAAAAAAGGCCGAGTAAGCACAGTCCAATGCAGGCAAGAGTGGATATCTGAACCCGCTCTTGTAAAAAGAGGACCGCCAAAAGCGCAGTAAACACCGGATGAACGTATTGCAAAATGGTGGCTTCAGCCAAGGGCAAGGTGGTCACTGAGTAGTAAACGCACATCAGTGCGACGGTACCGACCGTGCCACGGGCGAATAGCAGTCCTTTATTGTTGCCCCAAATCGAGATCCGTTTTCTTTTGACATCCGCGTAACTGAGGATAAGAGATACCAACGCACGTGCGGCGACAATCTCAAACAACGGAATACCATGCACACTGACGTATTTCACGCTGGCTGACATAAGCGCAAAGCCCAACGCAGACAAAAGCATATAACGCACGCCAATGGGCAGCCAAGATTCGAGTTTTGTAGACATAGGAGGAAGGAGTAAGAATAATTTGCATTACTGTATCACAGCGGGTTAGCCGCAAACTACGTCTTTACCACATCGGGAGCAGAAAAAATAAAAGCCGACATTGGCGTCGGCTTTTGTTTTCTTTGCGCGAGATTAGCGGTACATACCGATATCTCGTTGCAGATGTACTGGCAACTCTTCTGTGTAATAACTGCGCTGAGCACTGTTATCGACGAAAAGAATATCCAATAGGTGAGCAATCAATCCTTTGAAGTTAACCGAATAGGTTCTCTTATCCATAGAGGTTGGTAAAGCTACATTGTTGATGTGCATCGCTTGTGCCATGATTGCCTCTCTTAAAATCTTTCAACGTTCTCGTTTCGTTGGCTGAATAATAGGGCTTTTTTCCATGGTCAAAAAATGACTATTTTTAACAATTCGGATTATTTTTTCTAATAAAACAAACCATTAACACACCCTAAGACTAACCAATACTCTTTTATGCATTAAAATTCACAAATAAGCCAAAATAGCTGCATAAACTCAAAATCAGCACCTAGCCAAACGGACTAATTTCACATATTTTTCACATTAAATATTTTTAACTTCACTTTCAACGCCATCACTTCTCACTATTTTGATTAGTTATATTAAGGCTAATAAGCGCTTGCTTAGCCCTCTTTTGATTTACCTTGAGAGAAGCCACAATGGCTGATGTCATGACAAACAACAGAAAACTCAGCGACCACAATGTTGGGATCTCATACGCAGAACCGACAAGCAGCATTTTCACACCTATAAACACCATGATGATCGACAAAGCGGGTTTTAGGTAAACGAACTTATCCATCATGGCTTGCAGTACAAAATAGAGTGAGCGTAGCCCCAGCAGAGCAAACACATTCGCCGCAAGGACAAGAAACGGCTCTTGGGTGACAGCGAAAATAGCCGGAATAGAGTCCAAAGCGAACATCACATCCATCACGGCAATCACAGCGATGACAATCAGCATCGGCGTGGCAAACCACTGCCCTGCGCGTTTCACGATCAGCGATTGACCATGAAAGGTGTCAGTGACTTTGAAATAGCGTCGGAGCAAACGTTCTGGCAACGGGTTGAGCGACGTTTGTTCATCTTTCTCCCGAGCAAGTTGAATGCCCGTCCAAATCAAAAATGCCGCAAACAGATACAAAATCCAATGGTACTGTGCAAGAAGCTGCGCGCCGACGGCAATCATAATGGCTCGCAGTATTAAGGCTCCAATCACACCCCAGAGCAAAGCACGTGGACGCAGCGACTCCGGCACTTGGTACTGTGTAAAAATAATCGCAAAAACAAACAGATTATCGACACTTAACGATTTTTCCAGTAGGTAACCCGTTAAGAAAGCCATCGTCGCTTCTTGGTGACTGTACGGGCTGTTGGGAACGTAACTGTCCCAGCAAAGAAAAATGGTCGTGGCAAAGACAAACGCCAAGAGAAACCACATTAAGCTCCAGCCCAGTGCGCGGCGCATCGAAATAGAACCGCCGCGAGTTTGCCAAATATCAAGAGAGACTAAAACAAGGGTGAGCAATGCGAAGCTGCCATACATAGCAGCACTGCTGGTAAAAAACGGCGTAGATTCAGCCAATAGCGAAGTAGATACAATCGGGGACATGGTTTCCTCCAAAGCAGAAGGAACCTCATAGTTCGGGACCTTCCGCAAACAACAAATCTCGCCAAAGCCTTGGGCTTTGACACTCTGTGCATGCGTTGGTCTCGTTAAAGTGACTATCACAGCCGCAAGCCGATTGGCTCAACTGGATAAACACCTTTAATTGCCGGAAAGGCCTTAGCCTAACGGGATGACGACAAATAAACTTACGCTAACTACTCCCCAAACTAAGCTATTTTATTCCACTCTTGTTATTGGATCCAGAATGAATCTCTAAATAGTCTTCTTGGCCTAAAACAAAAGAGAGCCGAAGCTCTCTTGATCTGTTTGGGCTACATGCCGCCTAGCGGAACTAGATACACCAGCGTTGACCATATTGCGACCCAACCGACAACGACGGCAGTGTCCACCCAATCTTTATTCCACATATCCGTTTCCCCCATTTTCCGCAGGAAACACAGCAAACTCTATACCAGTTTTAACCTGTTGGACGAAACACTCACGGACTCATTTAGCACATTCGGTACATCTTGTAGGTATTCAATAAAACAGTCCGCCATCGATAGCGTACTGACAAAACCATCGCCTTTCATCTTACCCAACGCTTCGTAGCCCTCTTTGCCTTTCATGGTGTAGGCTGACGATGTGCCACGATACCACACATCCGCCTCGACATTCTGCCAATGACCCGAGTTCAAGATTTGTAGATTTTCAATCCGTTGTCCCATCGGGTTATGCGGCTGATAATCAAAGCGCAAGCCGTAAGTGTATGGATAGCTTCCAGACCCCGTACCTTCAACACCATTATTGATGGCGTTATTAATCGCGCCCTCAATAGCCGCGGCAATCGTCTTCCCCTGTACATCATAAAAACCGACAGGAACGGCAAAAGGCAGCAGTTTTCCGGCCACATCGGCCACCGAGACTTCTCCGGGATTTAGCGAGTTTCTTACGCCACCGGCGTTATGTAGCGCAAACTGAACGTTATGACGTCGCTTATTCAGTGCATGGACAAAAGACGCGGCCACGAGTGGCGCTAAGGAGCTCGGACCTTCGTCATCAGGAATTCGTACGTGACGTAACTTTTGCTCTGCGTTGGCGATGATCGACTGCTGCAGCTTTCTCACTCGAGGAATGTATTTGTTGTGCATAATATCTTGGATTTGTTCATCCTTTTTGCACACCACCACATTGAGCTGCCCATCAATAAAATCAGCCGCTTGATTATACCAATCGCAAGTCCCTTGTTGGTTAAGGCCAGGATCGAGGAACATACGCCGACCAATCAGCAGCTCATTGCGCCCCTGGAAGTTACTCACTCGACCATCGGCTTCAAACTGGATTTCACAGTGGCCCATGGTCATCGAGTGGTAACCTGCTTGCACAATGAATGTCTCGTTAATTTTCAAACCATAGTCGTCATCTTTTCCGAGTCCGACTGCGCTAAAGTCACCCTGTAACCTGTGGCTGTGTCCACCGATAATAAGCGCGATGCCATCCACCTGACGTGCCAGTTCAATATCGCCTTCATAGCCAAGGTGACTAAGCAAGATGATTTTATTGATGCCACGATGCTGCAACAGTTCAACCGTATTTCGCGCAGTATCTATTGAATTTTCAAACGGAGTATCCGGGTCGGGGTTGGCAATGTCGGCCATTTTATCCAGCGACAGGCCAAAAATGGCTACGGGTTCACCGTCGATCTCTTTGATGATGTAGTCTGCGGTGTGCGTTTCGCTTTGAAAACTCTTCACGTTGTCCGCATCACGTAGTGTTAATGCTTTGTCTTGCCGTTCATGACTCAAATTCCAGTTACCAGCGAGCAGAGGAAACCGAACCCGACGGACAAACTCCGCGACCGGCTCATTGCCCATATCCAGCTCGTGATTTCCCAACGCCATCGCATCAATGGCCAAGGTATTGAGCAGATCCGCATTGGCTTTGCCTTTAAATAGGGAAAAATAGAGCGTGCCTTGGAAACAATCTCCAGCGTGCAAGAAAAGAAACCCTTTTTTCTGTCTCTCCGCTTCTTGTTTGATCTGTTGGGCGCGAGTCGCGATACGAGCAAAGCCGCCTGCACTTACGTAAGGTTCAATGAGGTTCTCGCCGATTTGAATCGCGAGCTGTAATGACGTTGGCTCAAAATAGGAATGAGTGTCATTGATGTGTGCCAGTTTCAGCGTGACTGGCTTATGCGTTTTTATCATAGTCACTTTCTCTCTCTTCATTCCTTTATACTTAGAACAGAATGATGACAGAATCGTGAATTTTATGAAACTCCAATGCAAAAAGAAAAAGTGACTGAGTCGGTTGTCACAGCCTGTTGGTCATGAATGTTTAATAAATCGCCAAGCGCACGCAATTTGTGACTCCATAACAAACAAGCGCTTAGAAATTGACATATGCTTACTATCAGCACCTTTCACTTTACATTCAAATAATTAGTGGTGCAGCGATGTCTCAGGAGGATGCCTATGTTGTTAGAACGGATCGAAGTTGCTGGCTTTCGTGGTATCAAACGGTTATCCCTTGCGTTTGATGAATTAACCACTTTGATTGGCGAAAATACCTGGGGTAAATCGTCTCTGTTGGATGCCTTGTCGGTGGTCCTGCCTCCTAATGGCGTGCCATACCAATTTCAGATGTCCGATTTTCATGTCGACTACTCCATTTCTCATCCACAAACGCAGCATCTACAAATTGTGCTCTGTTTTCATTCTACCGACAGACACGAAAACAAAGCGGGCCGTTACCGACGATTGAAACCGGTTTGGTGCAGAGATGACAACGGCGATCACCGTATTTTTTACCGTATCAGCGCGTCGCGTAACGGCTACGACATTTCGACCAGTTACGCCTTTTTGAATCTTGATGGTTCGACCAGAAGCCTTCACCATTCGGAAAAAATTGCCCAAGAGCTAATGTCATTGCACCCGGTGATTCGCCTGCGTGACTCTCGCCAGTTTCCTGAACTACCAGGCTCAACAGCCAACGGTAAAAATGCACGGATTGAAAAACGTATCGACAATACCTGCCGCAGGCTGATGGCCATTCCTGGCCATGTGAACAAGGGGGAAATGCGCAGCAGTTTAAAATCGATGCATTCTCTGATTGAACATTACTTCTCTTTTAAAAGTGTCAGTAAAAATGACCCGCGCAAACCACGCGATGGCCTGTTCTACAATTCAACCTCTTCTGAAAAAAACCTTAGCCAATTTATTGAAGAGACGAACAACAAACAGACCAGACTCCTTTTGATGGGCTTGCTAAACGCCTATCTACAAGCTAAAGGACCGGGCGATTTACGCCGTTGTGCAAGGCCGATTTTGATCATTGAAGATCCTGAAGGTCGTCTGCATCCCACACATCTCGCTCGCGCTTGGAGCTTGCTGCAAATGTTGCCCATGCAGAAGATTCTCACCACCAACAGTGGCGCGCTGCTGGGTTCTGTGCCACTGGCCTCGCTTCGCCGCTTAATTCGTCAATCGGATCGCACCATCGCTAAATCGATTCAGTCGCACCGCTTTAGCGTCGATGAGTTGCGCAAGATTGGTTTTCACATTCGCTTTCACCGCTCTGGAGCGCTGTTTGCCCGTTGCTGGTTGTTGGTAGAAGGAGAAACCGAGGTATGGCTGTTTAACGAGCTGGCCAATCAATGCGGCTATAATCTGGCCGCGGAGGGAGTACAGATCATCGAGTTCGCACAGTCTGGCTTACGTTCTTTGATCAAAGTGGCTAAAGCATTTGGCATCGATTGGCATGTTGTCACCGATGGCGACGCCGCAGGGAAAAAATACGCAACAACCGTGCGTTCGATGCTCGGCCACGACCAAGCACGCCATCGCTTAACCGAATTACCCGATCACGACATTGAGCATTTTCTATATAATCATGGCTTTGATAAGTTCTTTAGGGACCTTATCAAAATTCCTTATGAACATCCGATCCCGGCGAAAAAAGTCGTCACGCGTGTATTGAAGAAACACGCTAAGCCCGATTTGGCGCTGGCGATTGTTTCTCACTGTGAGCTCAATGGCGTGGAATGTATCCCGGTGTTGCTGCGTTGGACACTGAAACGCGTGGTAACGATGGCCAATGGCAACACCTAGTTGCATGAAGAGATACCAATACATTTCAAATAAACATCAATGCGAATGATGACACATATCAACTTGGCTGCATCTCCCATCCAAAACACCGAAGAGAAAAAAAGCGCATCTGAAAAGATGCGCTTGTATCAAGTATCATATTGACTGATAGAAAGTATAAAGCGGGATTAAACTCTACACAGGGATACAAATAGATCGGGGGGGTCTACCTCACGCTTGCCTTGCAAGTGATGTAGTGACTGATTTCTGGTGAAGCCACAGGCCAGATGTTTTCATCAGGTAACCAAAGACGCCGCCCAACAACAGTGAAGGGACAACCAACTGCCAGTTACCATCCGCAGCAAATGTTGCACACGAACCGATGAACGTTCCGGGAATGTAAGCCAACCAAGTTTGTTTCGCTTGAATACACATAAGAAACGCCACTACAGCGGTTATCACATAGCCAAGAATCTCAAGGCCAGCGAATGTCGAACCGTAGATGATCACCATCGCCCAAAACACACCTGTCATATTGGTGAGCAAGCTTTCAATCAAGCCCTTAACACCAGCGTTAGGCGAGGCAAAATAGCTGGTGCATCCTAAGAAGCCAGCCCAAGATAAAAGCCCAAACGAGATGGCAATCCATCCCCAAATGCCAGACAGAATGCCTGTTGTCAGCGAAATAGCGACTAATGTACTCATAGTATTCTCGACCCAAACCGGTGAGTAACTGCATCTGCATACTCACAACTCAATCAGGAAACAATACTAAGTGAAACGCCTTCACCCCCTAGTGATAATGATCACAATAGGAAATAATAATTTTCACTTATTGCATTGATAATTTGACGCAACCGATAAATCAACAGATTTAGGTATGATTGTTTTGAGTCTAAAAACTGAACTGTACTCTGTTTACAACACCGTTGGACGCCCTTTCATCATACGTAGCCCCTCCCTCTTGATGCACTCAAGCAAAGGATTTTCTGCCATATCAGCGCGCCAGATGAAGGACAAGGTCCGTTCCATACTGAGCTCAGGCACATTCAGCGCAACCAGACGCCCCGCTTCGATGTGACGCTCAACGTCTAAATACGGCAAGCACGTCAGATATGAGCCATTTTCCACCAAACTTCTCAGCACTGGGACGTGTTCATACTCACGCCACACATCCAAGTCTTCCACCAAATGATGAATGGAACTATCAAAAACTTTGCGAGTGCCCGAACCATGCTCACGCAATACCCAGCGGGCCTGTTCAAGCTGCGCTAAACTGACCGTGTCACGTTTGGCAAAAGGATGGTTGGCCGAAGCAACCACCGTTAGGTGATCGCGGCACCAGATTTCCTGATTGAGCCGATTGTCATCACAGCGCCCTTCAATGATGCCGAGGTCATAGCGGTAATCCAGCACGCCCTCAATTACCCCTTTGGTACTTTTGACCCCAAGAGAAATGCGCATCTCTGGAAAGTCGTTATCAATAATACTGATGAGATCGGGAACCAAGTGTTCCGCTGGGGTCTGACTCGCGCCAAGTCGGATTTCACCACTGAGCAAATGCTGCTCATAAAACCCCATTTCGATTTGCTGCGCGTCTTGCAACAATCGTTTCGCTTTCGGCCGAAGCCACATTCCCCAATGTGTCAAAGCCATCTGCTTACCTTGGCGCTCAAACAGCGGGCGCCCAAGCATTTTCTCCAGTTGAGCTAACGACATACTCGTTGCCGATTGGGTGAGTGCCAATTTGTCCGCCGCCTGACTGACACTGCCAGAATCGGCAACGGCATCAAATACTGCCAACTGTTTTAACGAATAGCGCAAAATTTCCTCCCTAAATTCAAGCGTCTCATCAAATTGATGAGCAATGGGTTTCATTTTACGCTTCTCTTTTTACATATCAAAGAATTTGATGAGCTTTCTAAAAATTATCAATTTTACCTCTAGATAACCGCCCCTTAATCTGATTGTGCGGTTCGGGAACACCGCACTCACTAACAACGTCAGGGCTTATAACTTAAGGCTTGGACTAACAAATATAAATGAGCTAAGGAGCAACAATGAATTCAGAAAAAAGGAGTCGATATGTCAGTGGCTACCTCTGAAAACACACAATACTTTTCACCAAAAGAGATGATGGCAGAAGCAGAGAAATTCGCACTCAGCAAGGCGAATAAAACCAGCGCCATGACACTTGGGCTCGCCATTATGGCTGGTGCATTTATCGGCTTGGCGTTTCTTTTCTATATCACAGTAACAACGGGGAGCAGCAGTGCGGGCTGGGGATTAAGCCGCCTGGCTGGCGGGCTCGCATTCAGCATGGGGCTTATTCTGATTGTCATCTGCGGCGGGGAGCTATTCACCAGTTCGGTTCTATCAAGCATCTCTTGGGCAAATCGACAGATCAGCTTTGGCAAAATGCTCACTATTTGGGGAAAAGTGTATGTCGGCAACTTTATCGGCGCGATGTTCTTGCTGCTGCTGGTGACCTCTGCCGGGCTGTATCAAATGGATGGTGGTCAATGGGGATTGAATGCACTCAATATTGCCCAGCACAAACTGCACCACACCACGGTTGAAGCATTTTCGTTAGGTATCTTATGTAACCTGTTGGTCTGCTTGGCAATTTGGCTGACATTTAGCTCCGCTAACGCGATGACAAAAGCCACAATGACCATGTTACCCGTGGCCATGTTTGTCAGCAGCGGCTTTGAGCACTGTGTGGCGAACATGTTTATGGTACCGCTTGGAATAGTCATCGCCAACTTTGCACCGGACGCGTTTTGGTCGCAAATCGGTGTATCGGCAAGCCACTATACCGATCTCAACATTGGCCACTTTATCACGGCGAATCTCATCCCGGTAACGCTTGGCAACATCGTCGGTGGCGCGGTACTGGTCGGGTTAGCAAACTGGTGCCTCTATCGCCGCCCATCACTGAAGGCGGCCAACATCAGCACAATTACACAAACAAAAAATATTACGTCAGTTAAGGAATTTACTATGAAAAACGCTTATATCGTCAAGGACATCATGAATAACGCGCCCGTGGTACTAGGGGTTGAAATGCCGATTGCCACTGCACTCGACACCTTGTTAGACAATCAACTGGTCAGTGCTCCAGTGGTCGATATCGAAGGCCGTTTGGTCGGTTTCCTCTCCGCTCACGATGTGATGGTCGACCTATGGTGTCAAGATTATATTCCCAATGCCGAGCAGAAGGTGGTGGATCTGATGAGCCGTGATGTGATTGCAATTGATATCAATGACCGCTTAGTCGACGTGGTGGAGTTTTTTTGTATTGATAAGGAGCAGCTTTATCCGACCAGCAGTATGGGCATCGCCACCCGCATGACGTCTCTCTCTTTGGAAGAGCGCGCGAAAAGTATGAAAGTGAGTAAGCCACATGTCTTGCCCGTGCTGGAAAATGGCAAACTCGCTGGCGTGGTCTCGCGCAAAGAAGTACTTGCGGCGCTACGACCAATCTACGGCGAGCGACTAAACCTGGTGATGTCTCGCGAATTAGAAAGAGCTTAATACGCTCTCTAATACAGCAAAGCCTCCGAGATGGAGGCTTTGCTTTTTGTTGAATCAAACCTTACTTTTTGATCCCTTCAACATGCAATTCCATGTCCACGTAGCTAGACGCGCCCATGACCGCGATATTGAAATCGGCCAGCTCTAGGCGAGTTTGGCCAGTGAAACCAACACGCTCACCGCCCCATGGATCTTTACCTGCACCCACAAACTCTGCGGCAATCGTGATAGGTTTAGTGACACCGTGTAGCGTCAAGTCACCCATAACATCCAGTTTACCATTGCCTTTGTCCACCACTTTGGTACTGGTGAACGTTGCTGAATCAAATTTACCCGCATCGATGAAATCGCTGCTGCGGATATGCTTGTCACGCTCTGCATGATTAGAATCTAGGCTGCGAGTGTCAACGACAACCTGCACTTTAGAAGCGGCGATATTGTTTTGATCGTAGCTCAACTCACCAGAAAACTTATTGAAACGCCCTTTGATAAAACTATAACCCAAATGGCTAACTTTGAAGTTAACTGACGCGTGTGCCCCTTTTGTATCAATCACATAATCCGCCGCGTTGGCAGTAAATGGCAGTGCCATCGCAAACGCAAGCCCTGTAGCAAGCAGTGATTTTTTCATTTTGAAGCTCCTATCATTTTTCTTAACGTATTGTCCTTGTTGACAAAGTGATGTTTTAAGGCAGCAAGCGCGTGAAGTGCCGCTAAACCGATCAGCAGCCAAGCTGCGTAGAAATGGACCGTACCGGCGATGTCTGACTGGTTTGCAAACAACTCACCCAAACTCGGCACAGTAAACCAACCGAACACTTCAATCCCACGGCCATCAGAGGTGGAGATGAGATAACCTGATATGAAAATCACCATCATCAGAAGATAAATCGAATGATGGGCCGCTTTAGCTGCCGCAATTTCCAGCTTAGAACCTTCTATTTTTGGAGAAGCGGTAAGTGCTTTCCATAGCAGTCTAAACACAGTGACGAGCAACAGAAGAATGCCAACTGAACGATGCCAGTCTGGTGCAGTTTTGTACCATTCACTGTAGTAAGAAAGATCGACCATCCATAAACCGACAGCAAACATGGCGACAATCACCACCGCCGAAAGCCAGTGTAAGATCCGAGCCACCGCATTGTATTGTGTTACCTGAGTTTCCTTCATGTGTAGATCACCACCCATTGCGAAATAGTTAATAAGCATAAGTCTCGGACTTAATATAACTTTTTAAACAAACTAAACGAAATTATTTACCAACTTTTACCCATCAGCGACCTAGCCAGATGAATCAACTTGTTCGAAAATTTCGAAGGAACTTCAAACACCTGAGAATAGGTCATTTTTATACAAGTACATTGTGAGATACATAGCTCTTTCCATTTGATTTATCGATAGTTTTTTTCAATAGGGGCCAGATAACACAGTTGCATAGGATGACAGGTAAGAGGAGTTAACACTATGTTAAAAGGCGCAAAAATATGATGTTTTGATCAAGAACTTGTAAGCAAATGTTAGTTGGAGAAAATCAAACATGCTAACCTCACCCGCCGTGAAACGTATTTGATAGGGAAATGACTTGCTACTCGATTTGGTTATAAAAAGCGTCAATAACTTTCAGGATGATTGTTTGAAGCTTTGCGAGAAACACTATCCAGCAGTGCATAATCACGGGATGAATGAGCATCATCTCGCTTTGGCGTTTGCGCGTCGCATGCAAAACACCCTCAGACTGTTTAACCATGAGAGTGTGATTGAAGCGTTGGAAACCGTTGAGCAGCCCGATCTCCCCCATCAGTACCGAATCTCGTCGGATATCGGCACAGTGTGGGTGCTGTCGCATCACATGATCAGCGCGGGAAAAACATGTCGCGACAATCTATTGGCGTCCATCACCGAGTGGCAAAGTGAATATGGTTATGCTATCCAACCAAACGATCTGCTGTTTTTGGTAGGCGATCATTGGATAAGCCGCAGTAAAACCAGCCGTGAACTGCTCTATTGGTGGATGGGTTCATTGCCAGATCAAGTCACTGAGTACAGTGAACAAGGCATCTCTCTCTACACCTGTGATTCCCAGTTCACCCAAAGTCTAGAAGGGCGTTTTAACATTTCGCCCTGTTACCTTAAGTTTGGCCACCCGTTACGCCGTACAAAGAACCAACAAATGGTACGCAAATATATTCAGTTTTATGCGGTTTTACAGTGGCATTAAACCATATAAAACTGAGAGCACATCCGTTACACAACCGAGGTAAAATAAAGAAACTGCACGAATATCAAGGACGACAACAAAGTTTGACCTGCTTCGATAATCCTTGAGTAAAACCACAAGGGGGCTTGCTAAGTCTAAAACCTGTGGGGTAGAAAGAACGAGGGCGCAAAACCCGCTAGCATATTTTACGTTGTATTTTTGACAACTTTATTAATTTTGGGTGAGCCAGTTTCACCATATTGAATTTTGAGCCTTAATTAGAATGAATACGCTAACAGCAGAAAGACTGGATGAATACATTTACACCGCGTGTGATGGACAGTTCGTTGCTCACTACAAAGAGATGACTTTGCGCAGTGTTTTTCAGCCGATCTACAAGAAAGACATGACTTTGGTCGGTTTGGAAGCCTTAGTACGAATAGACTGCGCTGACGGTAGTACAATCAGGCCGGATCTCTTCTTTCATTGCGATGATGTGTCGCCAACTGACAGGCTCAATGTCGAAAGACTGAGCCGCATTATTCATATCCGCAACTTTGCCCTTTCCCGCTACAGAGATAAACATCTGTTTTTGAACGTGCTGCCGCATGCCATTGAACGACTGGCCAATGAAGAGCTCAGTTACAACTTTCTACTAAGGACAATCCAAGAGGCAAACTTACGACCCAGTCAAATTGTCATGGAGCTGATTGAAGTGCACGTTAACTGTGAGCAAGAGCTGCAATTTGCCACTCGGTCGCTCAGTCGTAATGGTTTTATGTGGGCAATTGATGACTTTGGCGTAGAAGCGTCGACGCATGAGCGAACTAGGAACATTCTGCCCAACATCATCAAACTCGATCGCTCTTTACTACAAAGATACGAGCAAGGTGAGACGGCATTGCTTCTGGCAGCGCTTGAATTTGCTGATGAAATGAATTCGATGACAGTGATCGAAGGGATTGAAACTGAACATCAGCTCGCTTTGATGAAGTTGCTCAATTTGGACATGTACCAGGGTTACCTGCTTGCCATGCCCAAATCGTTATCGGAAGAGCATCTGTTCAGCGCGGTTTGTTACGCTTAATCAGTTTTTCTTTCCGCGCCCTTGGTGAATTTTCAGCTTTGCCTTCAGTTTACGCTTGTCGGCCGAACGGCTTTTACGTTGGCCTGTTGCATTGTTATCAATAAAAGTGCTGGCAGGACTTGGCTCAAAGCCGGCTAACCACTCTTGCGGCAGACGTTGATCAAGTAAATTCTCAATCGCTGTCAGCAAATACTCTTCGTCGTGGGACATAAAAGAGACAGCTAAGCCACTTTGCCCTGCGCGTCCGGTACGGCCAATGCGGTGCACATAATCTTCCGCTTTGTATGGCAGGTCATAGTTAATAACTTGCTCAAGCTGAGCGATATCCAGCCCACGCGCGGCAACATCTGTAGCAATCAAGGCTCTCACTTTACCGCTTTTAAAATCATCCAACGCTTTCTGACGTGCGCCTTGCGCTTTATCCCCGTTTATCGAAGCTGCTTTAATGCCATCAAGTTTCAGTTCATTGACCAATTGATCACTGCCCTGCTTAGTTTTGGTAAACACCAATACCTGCTGCCAGTTGCGTGAACCGATCAAATACGCCAACAGTTCACTTTTGCGCTTTTTATCCACCGGATAAACCATCTGCCGCACTTTCTCAGCAGTGCTGTTTGCCGCCGCGACTTGGATCTCTACCGGCTCTTTCATCAAGCGATAGGCCAAGGCTTTAATTCGAGTGTCAAATGTTGCGGAAAACAGCAGGGTTTGTCTTGCTTCTGGCATACGCTTTAAAATTCGCTGAATATCCGGCAAGAAGCCCATGTCCAACATGCGATCGGCTTCATCGAGCACCAACAAGTGCGCGTTAACTAAAGTGGTTTTTCTGGTAAACAGGTGATCAAGCAGACGTCCTGGGGTCGCGATCAAGATGTCTACGCCATTGGCTAAGTTCTTCACTTGAACATTGATGCTGGTGCCACCGTAAACAGTAACGATTTTTAACGAGGTGTGCTTGGCGTATTGACTCAAATTGTCGAATACCTGCTGCGCCAATTCACGGGTAGGCACAACCACCAGCGCTCTTGGCGTTGCTCTTTCTTCTTTAGTATCCACATGATTGGCTAACAACATTTGGATAAGCGGTAAACCATACGCGGCGGTTTTACCTGTCCCAGTTTGTGCCCCAGCCAACACATCTCTGCCAGCAAGGACAGGCGGAATCGCTTGCTGCTGCACGGGTGTCGGTGTTGAAAAACCAAGTTCAGATAAAGTGTCGCTCAACGCTGGTTCTAAACCGAGTTCAATAAATTTCGCTGTCATGGGGCCCCCGTAAAAATGAGCGAGGATTTTATCAGAGCTAAGATGATTAGACTATCGATGAGACCAATTCTTTCTGCTGATTGAGCGCATACGTCATCACTTCAGGATACAAATACGCAAACTGCTCGGCGAAAAATGGATAGTGGCGAGCAAGCGTCGTACCACACTCACTTAATGGCGCCATACGTAGACTGCGCTGTGACATTCTTGACAAAGCAAATTCGATATTTTGCATCGACTGGTAGGACTGTAGCCAGCGTCCTGACCAAATTTTACCGTTAACCAAGACAAAACGATGCGGCAAGACCACTTGCGGAGCGTTATTGACCGCCCTTTGTGCTAGCTCGACAAAATCCTCCAGTGTTTGTGGGTGATAGTTCGACCAATGACGCGCTAGACAGTGATCCCAAAACACATCTAACGCGATAGGGGCAAAGCGCCTTAGTTCAACTGGAAAGTGCATTTTGCATTCTCTGAGTAAATCATGCTGATCAGTGAAGCTATCGATCAATCGATGTAAACGGATGCCGTCTGCAATGGCTTTCGGGTAGTGTGCATAGGGATCGCCTTTGACAAAATCGCCCAGCAAATTGCCTAACAGATTACTGCCAGCAAACTGGGCGAGATGCAGATGAGCAAGAAAATTCATTTCTAGATGGGCAATCAATGCAATGCGGGAGGCAAGTGTCGGCGTTTAAACACGAGATTATGCCTCGGATTCCGCCCCAGATTCTTGCTCTTGATAATCAGATAGGTCAAAGCCGATTTCCAGCGCATCCAACCATTCCAGAGATTCTTCATTCTTGAGATATTGGTCTGACATAAGACCTCCTTGTGTGTTGAGCAAATACACTCTGCTCTTTTATCTTTATCACGACAGCTGTTATAGGCCACATTAGTAACACAAGAAAGACGCAACTTCTATCTCCGAGACACAGCTCATAAGTAACCGTTTGCTTTAATTTAACTGCGCGACGTTGTACAAAAGCTTAACGGCAAGTGAGCAGCTCATTTGTCATGGAAATGACATAACAATGAGCTATTGTTCACAATTTTAAGAATGGGATGAATTGTTATTACATGATTTTCTAATCTATATCTCATAATCTCAGCCAATATATCGATAACTTTAGCCATGAATCGATCTCTAAACGGAGTTTATATGAGAGAAGTTGAATTCAGAACCATTGATCGCTTGTTTATCAAGATGTCCATCAATGACAAAATCTGGGTAATTTTCGCGCTGTTTATTGTTGCATTATCCGCCGTTGCGGGTAACCACTATTTAACCAGCTTAGAGCACATAGAAAGCAAAGCAAAATTGGCGGCTGAATCCCAACTTAAAGGGATACTCGCCACCAATGATACCAACGTGACCCTCGCGCAAAATGGGGTATCGCGAGTTAGTAGCGCCCAAGCGGCTGTTTACCAAGACGGCGTAACACGTGTCGTGCAGCAAGGTCGCGATGGGCAATACTATCAACTGACGATCAATAGCAAAAACGCAGACAATACTCAGCGCTCTTCTGCTCTCACGACATTTTTGCTGAGCTACCTGTGGGCGATTCCATTTGCCATTTTCTGCTATTGGGTAGCAACCTTCTTGGGCGGGGCTTTGTGGGTGCTCTACACCACCACACAAAAAATTGCTGAAGGTGACCTCACCTCTCGTTTGGGCTTTCACCCCGGTCGAGATGAGTTCGGCACTATAGGTTGTGCTCTCGATAAAGCGATGGATACCCTGACTCAGCTGGTAAAAAGTGTCAAGCAAAACGCCACCACTCTTAGTGAAACCAGTGCCTCGTTTGAAAGTGAGATGAAGCAAAGTGGCGTACAAATTAATAACCAGTACTCCTCTCTCGATTCCGTTGCCACCGCCATGGAGGAGATGACCGCTTCAGCGAAAGAAGTGTCAAACATTTCCCAGCAAGCCACGCACCAAACTGAGTTGGATGCCCAACACATCGAAGGTAGCCATAAACGCGTTCAATCTGCAATTGCTGAAATCGAAAGGTTGTCTGGCTATATTGAAAAAGCGTCGACATCGGTCTCCACGCTCAACGAGAACACCACGCAGATTAACGAGGTGATCACCACCATCAACGCCATTTCAGAACAGACCAACTTGCTGGCACTGAACGCTGCGATTGAGGCGGCCCGCGCGGGTGAACAAGGTCGAGGTTTTGCGGTCGTAGCAGACGAAGTTCGCACTCTCGCCAGTCGCACTCAAGCAGCCACGGTTGAGATTCAAGCGATGATTGAAAAACTGCAGACAGAGAGCCAGAACATTGCTTCGATCACCGCGCAGACAGTAAACCAAGCGAAAACCAGTAGTGGCTTGATTGCCGATATTGGCTCAGATGTGCAAGCCATCGCCAGTTCTGCACGTTCTTTGATGGACATGAGTATTCAAATCTCGACCTCAGCGGAAGAGCAAAGTGCGGTTGCTAACGACATCGCCGCTGAACTCAGTGATATCCGTACGCAGTCAAACGCGATTCGTCGGTTTGCTGAACAGTCTTCTCTGGGGGTTGCTAATCTGACCAAAGCCTCACTTTCATTATCACAAATATTGAAACAGTATCGTACCCAATAAGCCGGTTCAGTATAAATGGCACGAAAAAAGCTCCCTAGGGAGCTTTTTATTTATTGGGGAGATTTCACTGAAAAGACGTTCAAATACTCACTAAGTTGTATAATTAGCATGAAGCTCGTCTCAAGTTTTTGTTAATTCGCATGAAAAAGTGTCGTGAAGTTAAACATTTGACCTATCCTATCGATGCCAATTTTTTTGCTGCTGGTGACTAAAAATGACAACTTACAAATATATAAACACAACCGATGAGATCCTCTGCCCTCTCTGCCAGAACGATGAATACATGCTGTCATCGGACGGAGAGAAATTTACCTGTGCCGCCTGCGGGTTTCACACTAAAAACTTCAGCGCCGTTCAATCGGCACAAGGAATACCTGCTTATCATCGTAAACCCGTGCACATACACAACATCAGTACTGCTTGTCACTGATCTTGTTCGTATCTGCGACTAACGCTATCAACTCCTCCAGATGCTCAATTTTCGTTACCCGAGCATCTTGGATTTGATTTGGTTGAAAACCATTGGCCAAATAATATGTCCGAATCCCCGCACTTAAACCGGCTTTCACTCCTTTCGCCGTATCATCAACATAAATACATTCTTCGGGTAAAAAGCCCATATTGAAAGCGCTGTACATCACCAGATCCGGATCTGGCTTCCAGCTATTGGCATCAAATGCCGAGAAAATGCGCCCATGAAAACGTTCTAGTAAGCCTGTGAGCTGCAAAGAATACTCAATCTTGTCTTTAGGGCCATTCGAGATCACGCAGTACTCAATCCCCATTCCCGTAAGAAAATCAAGCAGCGCAACCGCCCCCGACATGGCCTTTAGATGGCGATAAAACAATTTATTGACTTCACTACGATAGAGCGGTTCTAGGACATCTAACGACACATTTAAGCCAAACAAGGATCTGGCGTCGTCGAGAATGTCCGCCAGTTTGCCCCCTTTAAATTGTGCGATCACTTTCTCAAGCGGTACATCAACATTAAAACGAGCAAAGACACGTACGAGCGCCTGGCAACAGAGTGTTTCACTGTCAACCAAGGTGCCATCACAATCAAAAATTACGCACCGGATTGGACTCATCGCCATCGTGCCCTCTCTTATCCCAGCCAAATTTGAATATTTTTGTCGCCATGATGGCAACTTAGGTATTCACTATAAGACGCGGTAATGAAGAGAAAAGGACACGCTCAGCAAAAGACGACAATGACTCGATTTAATTTGCCAATATTTAGGAGAGATCACCTATTTATTGGCACAAGCCAAGAATTTGCATGCTCTGCTTCCTGATGCAGATAGCGAGTTGTTGTTAAGAAAAGAGATCGAAAACTATTTGTTAATCAGTCACAAAGTTCACATTACCCCTTACTGATCGCTAGGAGCCAGAAACGCGATCAAACCTCGAGCAAAATTGGCGTTGGAACAGGGCTTTCCTTCTGCACGGTCACGATAAGATCTGCGACATATTTTTCTATCTCTTCCAACCTTGTTTTGTCTCGATAAATGACATCGGAGACCAGAAGCTGGTCGTCGCCATATGTCAACATGGCCGCCCCTACTGGCTCGCCAGCTGAAAAACTGACATAAAGCGCATGCTCTGGAGCAAGAATAATCTGGGTGAGAAACTCCACAATCAATGCTTGTTCCGCTTCACTTGTCCAACGCTTTGATTGCATTATGGAAAACAGAATGGTTAAACGGTGGAAATCGACCAGAAAATGTTCCAGTTCGTCACTGCTTCTGCCTGCTGAGCAGCTTAGCGGTAACAAAGTGCGCTCACTTAATGAGCGCTGATAAAGCGCCAGCCCTTCCAGGCTTTCTTTGGTTGGAAATTCACAGTCCACCTGGTTGTGGAGCCATTGATTCTTTATCTCAACCAGCGGCGATTCAATATGCATTAATTAATCCCAAATATCGCAAATTTTCGGAGTACAGATAGTAGACTTCGGCGAAGCAGTACAGCCAGCCAGCAACCCCAGCGTGATCACAACGACAATTAGTTTAGCTTTCATAACTGGTTCCCTTGGTGTTTTATGTTTCCCAGCAAGCTTTATACCATACCACGCACTATAGCCGCTGTTCTAACAAAAAATGGTCACTCCACAGCGTGAAAGACACCGCTGCACTTTTGCTGGCAACTTGGGAATAAACGCAAAAGCTGCTAAGGTAGCTAGGTTTACATTGGCTCGGTCAATAGGAAAAAGTATATGAAAACAAAGATGTTAGCCCTGCTGCTTTGTGCAACGCCACTGCTTTACGGTTGCGGTAGCGACGAAGTCGGTGATGTCTCTTTAGGCTTGTTTACCATGAAAGACATCAAACTTAATACGCTGGTGGATCCTTTGGTTCCCGGCGTAACCTGCCATATTGCGAGTATTGAGGCGGATTTTAGCTTGGCTGATCCCAGTGATAGCTCGATCGCATGCCGCCAAACTGGGGAAATCACCCCTGAGATGATCGCCGCCATCGACATATCCGATTCGGGCGAGGTGGTGTTTAAGAAATCAAAAAGTGTCTTTTTTAAGTCGATGAAGATTCGCCGCATCTTTGATGCAAAAAATCAGACATTAATGTACGTCTCCTATTCCACCAAAGAGACTTCCGGCAGCTTCAAGCACAGCTTATCAACGGTCCCACTTTGGGGAACAAAAGCTTATCAAGAGCCTGCAACTTCGACAAACAACCAATAACCCGAACTTCTGCTGTTCATTTCTTCATCGGCTAGGGTGAGTTGTAACAAAAAGGCGCTTGATTACAAAAAAATGTGATATCATGCGCCTCCTTTTTTTCTCAGTCATTAACTAGCATGAAGTTTCCTGGTCAGCGTAAATCTAAACATTACTTCCCCACGAACGATCGAGATCCTCTGGTCAACGAACTAAAGACCGCACCCAAAATGTTTCGCCCAACTGTGGTTGGCGTTGGACAAACTATCGTCGATATCGAAGCGCGTGTGGACGACGATTTCTTAGCCAAATACGAACTGAGCAAAGGACACTCGCTGGTTCTTGAAGAGAGCAAAGCGGATGCGCTGTACGATGAGTTGGTTGAATGCGGTTTAATCACCCATCAGTACCCAGGCGACACCATTGGTAACACGCTGCACAATTACTCCGTGCTGGCTGACAGCAAATCGGTGCTGTTGGGCGTGATGTCCAAGAACATTCAAGTCGGTTCTTACGCCTATCGCTATTTGTGCCGTACGTCGTCACGAATGAACCTCAATCATCTACAAACCGTCGATGGGCCAATTGGCCGCTGCTATACCCTTATTTCTCAAGATGGCGAACGCACTTTTGCTATCAACGAAGGCCACATGAACCAGTTGGCGCCAGAGAGCATTCCTGAAGAAGTATTTGAAAAAGCGTCAGCACTGGTCGTCTCCTCTTATTTGATGCGCGGCAAGCCCGAAGATCCGATGCCACAAGCGGTACAAAGAGCAATCGAATATGCGAAAAAGCACCAAGTGCCCGTGGTATTAACACTCGGTACCAAATACGTGATTGAAGGCAATCCACAGTGGTGGCAAGAGTACCTACGTGACAACATTACTGTCGTGGCAATGAATGAGGAAGAAGGCTTTGCGCTGACGGGGGAACGTGACCCGCTACAAGCGGCGGATAAAGCACTGCAGTGGGTCGACTTGGTTCTTTGTACTGCCGGCCCCGATGGTCTCTACATGGCGGGTTACACCGATGAAGATGCCAAACGCGAAACCACGCATGATATTTACCCTGGTAGCATTGAAGGCTTTAATCAATTCGAGTTTAGCCGTGCGATGCGACGCAGTGATTGTAAAGCGCCAATACGTGTTTACTCGCACATTGGTCCTTACCTCGGCGGGCCAGCGGAGATCAAAAATACCAATGGTGCTGGAGATGGCGCGCTCTCTGCTTTACTGCATGATATGGCAGCCAACGCCTTTCACCAAAGAAACGTGCCAAACTCGGTGAAACATCAGCATATTTGCCTGACGTATTCTTCCTTGTCACAAATTTGTAAATACGCCAATCGCGTGAGCTATGAAGTGCTTACCCAGCACTCTCCTCGCCTCTCACGTGCCCTTCCTGAGCGGGAAGACAGCTTGGAAGAAGCCTACTGGGATCGCTAGTAGGGACATTGAGCTAGATGGCTGCCAACGGGCAGCCTTTTATTTTTGATCTCAACCAATATTTACCGAAATAATCTAGTTTGCTCCCAATCAGGTTAGATATACTGCTTTACTACCATATTTAGATCCGTATTATTCGAACGCAAACGTTTGCTTTGGCGAAATCAAAAGGTTCAGCATGCTTTCAGATATCGATATTTGTCGCTCCACACCACTCCTTTCCATTGACAAGATTGCTCAGCAGGCCGGTCTGCTGCCAGATGAATTTGAGACTCACGGTAAATACAAAGCGAAAGTATCTGCAAAGTGTGTCTCTCGCTTAGCGGACAAACCCGACGGCAAGCTGATTTTAGTCACGGCTATCACACCAACACCTCTAGGCGAAGGGAAAACGGTCACGACCATTGGTCTTGCGCAGGGTTTACGCGCACTTGAACAGTCTGTCATGGCGTGTATTCGCCAACCTTCCATGGGGCCAGTCTTTGGTGTTAAGGGCGGCGCTGCTGGCGGCGGTTATTCGCAAGTCGCACCGATGGACGAACTCAACTTGCATCTGACCGGGGATATTCATGCGGTCACTGCAGCGCACAATTTAGCCGCCGCCGCCATCGATGCCCGAATCTATCATGAACAACGCGAAGGCTATGCGGCGTTTGAAGCTCGTACGGGCTTAACGGCACTGCGCATTGACCCGCATCGGGTGGTGTGGAAGCGCGTGATGGATCACAACGATCGTGCGCTGCGCAAAGTTCTTGTCGGTTTGAATGACCAGGGCAAAATCATTAATGGGTTTGAACGAGAAGAAGGCTTTGATATTTCTGCGGCGTCAGAGTTGATGGCCATCCTCGCTTTATCCAAGAATTTGCAAGATATGCGTACGCGGATCGGCAAAGTGGTTTTGGCGTACGATCTCGATGGCGCACCAGTGAGTGCCGAGCAGCTGCAAGTGGCCGGAGCGATGACGGTCACCTTAAAAGAGGCGATCAAGCCAACGTTAATGCAGACTCTTGAGGGAGTGCCTACACTGATCCATTCAGGCCCGTTTGCTAATATCGCACATGGTAACTCCTCGATAATTGCTGATGAGATCGCGTTAAAACTCTCCAGTTACGTTGTCACCGAGGCAGGATTCGGTTCTGACATGGGGCTTGAGAAAGCGTGCAATATCAAGTCGTCCACTTCTCACAAAGCGCCAGACTGTGTGGTGATTGTCGCCACGTTAAGAGGTTTGAAAGCCAACTCAGGATTATACGATTTGCGGCCGGGCATGCCTTTACCAGATTCCCTCTTTTCCTGTGACGCCAAAGCGCTCGAATCCGGTTTCAGCAACCTTAAATGGCACATAGACAATGTGCAAAAATATGGCTTACCTGTGGTGGTCGCGATTAACCGCTTTCCACAAGACAGTGACGAAGAGCTTTCACAGCTTGTCGAATGGGTACAGAAATTATCTCTGAATTTACGAGTAGCGGTGAGTGATGGTTTTGCCAACGGTGGCAAAGGAATGGAAGCCGTCGCACGTGAAGTCATTGAAGCGTGTGCAGAACAGGCTGATTTTCGCTCGCTTTATCAGCCTCAGCAAAGTTTGCAAGAGAAAATCACGACCGTATGTCGCAAAGGGTATGGCTGCGGCGAGGTGGAGTTCACTCCCTTGGCGCAGCAGCAACTGTCTCTGTACCAAGAACTTGGCTTTGGCGAGCTCGCGGTTTGTATGGCGAAGACGCCGCTCTCCATATCTTCCGACTCATCATTGAAAGGCGCACCCAGTGGCTTTCCCATCACCATCCGTGAAGTGAAGCTCTGCGCTGGTGCGGGTTTCGTCTATGCGCTGACTGGCAATGTAATGACCATGCCAGGGTTGCCAGACAAACCTGCGTTTATGCAGTTGGATATCAATGAGAATGGGGAGATTGTCGGCTTAAGTTAAGCTCACCGGACAAATACCTAAACTAACGCATTTACAGTGTAAATAGGCACCAAGTTGGCTTGGCGCCTATTTAACATTTGCCAGTTTAATTTAAATATCAGTAAGTTACTCGGCGTTTGTATTAGTTTGAAACGCTTGAACATCCACGTTTCTATCTGGCCAATCATCAACAAACTCGCGCTCGTGAGAAACCACAATCACCGCTCCTGAGTATTCGATCAACGCCTGCTTTAGTGCCGATTTAACATTGATATCCAAATGAGTGGTGGGTTCATCCAACACCAATAAATGCGTCGGTTGTAGTGCGAGGCAACACAGTTTCACTTGGGTTTGCTCGCCGCCACTTAGCGACTGCACCGCTTGTAATGCTAATTTACCGCTAAGGCCAAATCGAATCGATACGTCAATCAAACCGGCTATTTTATTGCCTTTCCACTGGTCAACAAAAACGACCCGATGCCCATTTATCGTGCAAAAACACTCAATGAATGCATGTTTTTTGTGCAGAATCATAGATTATCTAACAAAAAAATGAGCTTTTTAGGGCGATTAAATTGTGGCGTAATTCTTGTACTAATCTGATTAGGGATGCACTAATTCAGGGAGAAAATATATGCAAGATATCCTCGCTGTGATACTTGCCGGCGGTGTGGGATCGCGTTTGAGTCCGTTAACCGACAACCGAGCCAAACCAGCCGTACCATTTGGTGGAAAATATCGCATCATTGATTTTACGTTGACCAACTGCCTTCATTCCGGTCTGCGTAAGATTCTGGTGCTGACGCAGTACAAGTCTCACTCGTTACATAAACATTTGCGCGACGGCTGGTCGATTTTTAATCCCGAACTCGGGGAATACATCACGGCCGTACCACCACAAATGCGCAAAGGCGGCAAATGGTATGAAGGCACTGCCGATGCGATTTATCACAACCTTTGGTTGCTAAACCGTAATGACGCAAAGCATGTTGTTGTGCTTTCAGGCGATCACATCTACCGAATGGACTATGCCGCGATGGTTGAAGAACATTTGGCCAATCAAGCCAAGTTAACCGTTGCCTGTATGGATGTTGCCTGTAACGAAGCGTCCGCGTTTGGTGTTATGGGGGTTGATGATCAAAACCGTGTTCACTCATTTATTGAAAAGCCAGAAAATCCACCACATATACCGGGCAATGAAAGTCGCAGCCTAGTGTCAATGGGCATCTACGTATTTGAAATGGAAACGCTAAAAAGTGTTCTGTTGCAGGATGCTGAGAATGAACAATCCTCGCATGACTTTGGTAAGGACATCATTCCTAAACTGATTGAAACCGAAGGGGTTTATGCGTATCAGTTTTGCGGAGCAAAAGGACGTGTGGATCGTGACTGCTACTGGCGAGATGTCGGGACCATTGACTCTTTCTATCAAGCGAATATGGACTTGTTAGAGCCTATCCCGCCAATGAATCTTTATCAGAAAAACTGGGCGATAAGAACCTACGAACCGCAGTTCCCCCCTGCACGTACGGTCTCTTCGGGCACAGGCAATGAAGGGATATTTATCAACTCGATCATTGCCAACGGCGTGATTAACTCAGGTGGCTCAGTTCAGCACTCGATAGTCTCTTCCAACGTGCGCATCAACGACGGTGCCACTGTGGTTGACAGCATTATTTTTGATGCGGTCGAAGTTGGCGAAGGATGCCAACTGGTCAACTGCATTATCGACAAACATGTGAAAATTCCCCCCTACACTCAGATAGGTATCAACCGCTTCGAAGACGCCAAACGATTTAAAATTTCAGAAAGTGGTGTCGTCGTGGTTCCAGAGAGCTATCAATTTTAACCTCCCTCCTACTGGTATTAAAAACCCCCGTCTGACATTCAGACGGGGGTTTGCCTTTTGGGGCTATTGATAACTGGTTATGGACACGTTACTTCATCCCAGAACCAGTTCGATTGTGTTGGTGACTCCCACACGCCCGGGTTGTTTTTCGCCACGAAGCACTTCCCGTTATAGATGACGGTATCGCCGCTTTTCGCTTGCGTTACCCCCGGTTGCCATTGAATGACCTCACCCGATCCTGTGTTTCCACCAGTATCGCCGCCCGTGTCACCGCCTGTGTTGCCACTGCTAAGATCCGCGACAGGTAAATCTGGCTGCTCAAATTTGAACGCGTAGTCGACACCGTTGATGCTCACACTGTAATTCGCCGGTCCAGAAATCGGCAGATAGTAGACCATGTCCAGTTCATAGGTTCCGCCCGCTGGCAACTCTTTCCAAGCCGGAAGAGAGAACGCCACACGGTGCATCACACCATCCAGACCGCCGATATTGTTTGCGCGAGTATGACCAGAGGCAATCACTTTCAAACCGCCACCAGACTGATCTTTTGCGTTATCCGGCGCGGAAACAGGAATGTCAAATTGGAACTCCGTTCCACCGGGTATCGCGGTGCCAGTGTTGTTGGTAAAGGTCACTTTCGGGTTAATTGGGTAGTTTTGATCGCCGACTTTAAAGCCACCCACAGAAACCGCGATATCCACTGTTTGCGCGGGAACTGCACTGGTTGCGACCGCATTGCCGTAAAGCGTTGCTGACTTAAACTTATCGTAAATCGCTTTGGTCATGGTATTACCCATGTGGTATTCACCGTTGCCTGAGGCACAAGCTTGTTCCGTCTCGTCGATCGTGGTGCGCTTACCGTTTTCATCAAGCACATAACAGCTGTAGTCGCCCGCCAGTTCCCAGAACATAATGCCGCCAATCTCTTTGTCGATCACGTAATCCGCTTTGACATTAATCGAGGCTTTATCTTCCGTAGAGAGGAAGACCGATTTTTCCGCGTTCCACAACCATGGCGCGACTGCGACACTGTCATAGTGGCGGACATAGTTGCCGATCAGCTTGTCTTGTGGATCAGTGATAGGGTCAAGCTGATAGGCAGACGCGTACGAGCCGAAAATGCCATTCTCTAGGTTTTTCGCGTGCCACATTGGGTTGGAACCTGCCCCCATCTCATCACCAGCGGCGTTGACATCATGCCACATGTTATCGATACCGGTTGCACCATAGCCACAGTTGTTCTTCTCACCTTCGCCTGTTCCCGGCGCACATTCAGACTGATTTGGCAACGCTGCACGCCCCCACAGACCGTTGGTTCCGCCCTTCACACCTTGCCAGCCGCGCGTGTAGTACGGCACACCAATGTTAATGCGTCCTGCTGGCATGGAGCCGCGGAAGTAGTGGTAAGCCCAGTCAGTGTTGAGGTACCCAATACCGCCGTACTGCGCCGTGCCATACACATTCCACTGCGCCAACTCAGAGTCTTCGCCTGTGTCGAACAGCGCCGCGTTGTGACCAACGTGATCGTTCCACGCACCATGCAAGTCGTAAGACATGATGTTGACGTAATCGAGATACTTGGTGACATCGAACGTTTCCATACCGCGCAGCAGATAACCCGATGAAGGTGCCGCGATGGTCAACATGTAGTGGTGACCATCTTGCGCCGAGGCTTGATCGAGTTTTTCACGTAGAACACGCATCAACTCTTGGTAAGAGGCCCAGAGATACTTACGACGGGGTTCCATAAAGGCTTTATCGTCTGGGTTCCCCGCGCCAGCCATAGAGGTTGGGTATTCGTAATCGATGTCCACACCATCAAATTTGTACTTGCGGATCATGTCGACGGCGGACGCAGCGAATTTCTCGATGCCTGCGTGGTTAATCGAACCATCCGCATTCGTCGTCATGCTGTAGAAACCGCCATCGGCCACACGGCTGCCATCTTCAGCAAAGTGACCGCCTGTCTCGGCCCAACCACCAATCGAAATCAGCGTCTTAACACCATATTTCTGTTTGTAGGTAGCCAACGCACCAAAATGGCCTTTAAAGCCCAAGGTTGGATCAATTTCGACGCCCGGCCACTCTTTGCCCACCGCCGCATTATTGGGATCATTGACGTTACCAACGTTGACTTTGCCATCAGAGCCAATGCTGACAAACGCATAGTTGATGTGTGTCAGTTGTTCCCACGGAATGTCTTTGACCAGATAAGCGGCTTGCGGATCGTCGCCACTACGCCAACTGGTGAAGTAACCAATCACACGGCGAGGATGATCAGCGCCCATTTTTTCGCGGCCTTCCTCGTCATACACAGTACAGTAAGGCACGTTAACGCCCTCGGTCTGGTACAAACCATCCGGACGACAAGATGCCACGGTCGCCGCACCGTTTACTTTGAGCGTTTGCGCCACAGAGTCAGTCGTTGCGCCAAGATTATCGGTCGCACGAGCGAACACAGACAGGGATCCCGCTTGAGTAGTGGTGTAGTCGAGAGAATAAGGAGCGGTCGCCGCCGTACCGACCAGCACGCCGCCAACAAAAAAGTCAACTTTCTCAACCGTACCATCGCTGTCTGCGGCATTTGACGTTAAGGTCACCACAGCACCTTGCTCAACTGTCGTTGCAGACAGAGCCAGATCGACCGTTGGCGCATTGTTGCCCGGTTGCGCCGATTCGACCGTCAACGTAACTTTGCTTGGCTGGCTAGCGGCGCCTTTATCGTCATAAGCGACTGAGCTGAACGTGTGTGAGCCAGCTGTCGCCGTCCAGGTTGCAGAGAAAGGTGCTGAGCTGTCTTGACCAACAACCACTCCGTCGACGAAAAATGCCACTTTTGCCACCAAGCCATCTTGATCTGCTGCGTTGGCTGACAATACAACCACATCACCCTCTTTCACCACATCAGTAGAGAGTGGTGAGGTCAATGAGGTCGTTGGAGCTTGATTTACGGGATCCACCGGGCCACCATCACATGCGCCCAGCGCTTTCCATTGCGCCCAATCACCCGAAAATTCGGCAGGATTATTATTTTGTGTCCAGTAACGGGCCTCGTAAGCTTGCCCTTGGTGCTGTACTTTATCGCCTCCGGTATAAACCGTTGCAGAGTTCCATTCTTGCAATGGCGAGCAGTCAATGGCGGCGTAACTGTTGAAGGCCATCAAACATGACGCCGTGAGGGTACTGAGTGTAAAGACACTCTTGGCGGCTTTTCCATTCTTTAAGCGCATACTTGCTTTTCCTTAAGTGATTGTTTCAACGTGAATCTGTCAGCGAATTTTCGTTTCGGCGACTTATGTTTCATCGTGAAATAACTTAAGTACAAGATGGAATTTTCACACCTACCAATTGCGATATTTATAAATTCACTCGCAAGAAAGGAGTGCAAACGTGCAACGGGATCGATCTTATTTTGCACCGACAACTAATTTCTGATTAATTTCGCATACTTAAATAATCTGGAAAAATCGTTCCAAAAACGCGCTTTTGAGTATATCTCTCTGTGATAAAGCTCATTGCTAAAAGATTATTGCGCAATCTGTTTTATAATCGCTGTACAATAGATAAAACGTGGTCATAGGGATGACATATTTCTATGCAGTTGCACTGCCACTCGGCGTTTCATTGAAGTGTCTTTTGTATTCGCGGCTAAATTGAGAAGTGCTGGTGTAGCCGACCATTCTCGCCGCATCGTTGACCCGACGCCCTTCAAGTTTGATCAGTTCACGCGCCTTATTGAGCCGCACCTTTTTGATGTACTGGATCGGCGACTCCAAAGTAACGGAGCGAAAGGCGTTATGGAAGGCAGAAACGCTCATGTTGGCTTCGGCCGCCAAACCTTGCACCGTCATCGCGTTGGGATAATCCTGATGTACTTTTTCCAGCACACGGGCAATTTTTGAGTAGAAGCCCTCTTTTTGAGCCAGTTCAAACAACACGTACCCTTCTTGGCTAAGCAATGCGCGGAACACGATTTCTTCGAGCAAAGATTCACCGAGCATTTCACTTTCAACATCATCACACAGTGCGCGCATCAAACGTTTGCAGGCATCCAGCATCAAGTCATCCATCTTAACTGACTTTAAACCGCAAGCTTCTTGATTCACAGGTACGCCAGTACGGTAGTTGAGGCTTTCCAATTTATGCACCATTTTTTGCAGCAAGGGCAAAGGAATATCGACCGATATGCCCAGCAGTGGTTGATGCTCGGAAGCAAACGCCTCACACTCCAAAGGCATCGGCACGCCCACCACTAGATAGTCATTCGGGCCGTAGCAAACTGGCGTATCACTAATGTGGATATTTTTACATCCCTGACCAAGCACTATGATTCCTGACTGATAAACAAATGGCTGGCGCGAATTTCCTCGGCTACTGCGATAAAACCACACGCCGGGGATTGGCGTCTGTGTGATCCCTTCCAAGGCGCTTAATCCACGGCAATCTACATAGCGCTGCATTATCTCTGCCAGAGTTTCCATTTATCCCCCACACAATTTTTGTAGTAATAGGCAAAATAATTCGAGTTTTAGGCCTGCAAACATCCAACATTCTGGACTATTATGCAACAACAAAAGCAAGACAAGTCAAACCAAGCAAGAGGTGAAGCATGAAGTTTTCTTACTCCAACCCAACTCAGATCTTTTTTGGTCAGGGGCAAATTAGCGCCATTACTCGCGCCTTGGATCCGCAAGCGAAAGTTCTGGTTATCTACGGTGGCGGTTCCATTAAGAAAAACGGCGTTTATGACCAAGTGGCCAGTGCTCTAGAAGGATTTGACTGGGTGGAATTCTCTGGTGTTGAGCCCAATCCGACCAAGGAAACCTTGGACAAAGCGGTCCACATCGTGAAACAGCAGCAGATCAACTTTATTCTGGCCGTGGGCGGTGGTTCGGTGATTGACGGTTCGAAATACGTGGCAGCGGCGGCGAAATACGATGGCGATGGCTGGGACATCTTGACGGGCAAGCACCATGTCACCAGTGCAACACCACTGGGCGCGGTACTGACGTTGCCTGCAACGGGCTCTGAGTCCAACTCCGGCGCGGTGATCACCAAAGCAGAAACACAAGACAAGCTGGCTTTCCTTAGCCCCTACGTGCAGCCTAAGTTTGCGGTAATGGACCCGGATGTGATGAAAACGCTGCCTGAAAAGCAGCTCCTGAACGGCATTGTCGATGCGTGGGTACACGTGTGTGAGCAGTACATCACTCGTCCAACCGGAGCAATGGTGCAAGACGCTTACGCTGAAGCGCTTCTCAAAACATTGAAAAAGCTTGGCGAGCGTTTTGCTGATCGCGACAGTGACGAATGGCGCGCCAACCTGATGTGGGCCGCCAACCAAGCTCTGAACGGTTTGATTGGCAGTGGTGTGCCACAGGATTGGGCAACGCACATGATTGGCCATGAACTAACAGCGCTGTGGCATGTTGACCACGCTCGTTCTCTGGCCATCGTTCAGCCTTCTCTGCTACGTAACCAGATCGAGTTCAAACGCGCGAAACTGGAACAGATGGGTCGTGAAGTGTTTGCCTTGCAAGGTAATGAACAGTTGGCAGAGCGTACCATCGATGCCATTGAAGCCTTCTACCACAGCATGGGCGTTGCCACTCAACTTACCGAACATGGCGACGACAAAGAAGCTGCGATTGATGCGGTGATCAGCCAACTGAACAACCACGGCATGGTGGCGTTAACTGAGAACCAATCAGTGACGCCAACCGAAGTAAAACAGATCCTATCGACGGCGATTGCTTAACATCTAGATAAGCAGGTTATTCGCGGGTTTAGTCGCCATTAAGACATCTAAGCGGTACCGATAAAGGTGCCGCTTTGCAGCGTAGTTTATTTGTGTAATGTGAAAGTGCAAAATCTTCTAGCGAGACTTGTAGTTCTCTTTATCGATGTCGTGTTTTTTCATCCGCAGATAGAGTTTCTTACGCGGGATCTGCAAATAGCTAGCCGCATCGGCCACTTTTCCGGCATGCAGAAAAAGTGCATCTTCGATAATCTGCTTTTCAAAATCATCCACCAGTGTATCAAGTGGTGATTGCAGCTCATTTTGACTAACCAACCGTTCCTTTCCTGTCAGTTTAACAATACCAATCGCGTATAATTCCGCGACATTGCGCAGCTCACGCACATTGCCCGGCCACAGATGTGAACGGAGTAAAGCGAGATAACTGGAATCCACTGCAGGCAATGCTTTGCCTAGTTTCTGGCAACTCTGTTTAAGGAAATGGTGAAACAGTGCCGCAATATCGTCCGGTCGTTGCCTTAAACTGGGTAGCTGAATCATGCCTTGATTAAGCACATAGTAGAGCTCTGGCAACAGTTGGCCCGAGGACATTAAAAGGTCTGGGCTTTCGTCAAACACGCTGATCACCCGGACCTTCTTCCCCTGGTTTCGCTCCTGCTCTAACAATAATTGCACCCATTCGCGTTGGGTGGATTCGCTGAGCGCCGATACGTTTTCGACAACCAAAGTCCTGAGCATCGTACTTTTTAGATGCTCCACAAGGCTATCACCGCTTGTTTGCTGAGTGACATACCACGCTTCAATTGATGCTCTATCATCGCTTTTTCCGCCCATTTCATGCACTAGATGGGCGATATTATGCCGACCTGATCCCGATTCTCCACAAATCACCAAATTGATATTAAGCAGAGCAAAACGCGCAACATACTGACGAATTTGCTCTATCTGTGCTGATTTTCCAATGAGTGCTTTGCCTATCGATTGCTTCACTCGCTTGTTTTGTTCACAATAAACGTGACGCTGCTGCACATACTCTCGGACTTTGGCCAACAGTTGCGGTGGCGAAATGGGTTTTTCAAAAAACTCACAGGCACCTTTTTTCAATGCATCAACCGCTAAAGGAATGTCCCCATGTCCGGTGATGACGATAACTGGGATTTGTTCGTCAAAGCTTTTGATTTTACTAAGTAACTCCATACCATGCATTTGTGGCATGTACATATCAAGCAAAACAACTCCCGGCCAGTCTAATTGCAATAACTCACACACCCGTGTTGGATCGCTTACCAACTTAGCGGTGAGTCCAGAAATCGACATGAGATGGGCGTAAGACTCAAGAACGTCTTGATCATCATCCACCAGCAGTACATCACAATGATTAATGCTCATAGGGCAGATCCAATACCACCATTGCACCGCCACTCAGCGCTGACGCTAAGTAAATGTCACCTTTATGTTTTTTTACAATCGATTGGCAGATATTCATCCCTAACCCCAAACCTATCTCTTTCGTGGTAGTAAATGGTGTAAATAGTTTGTCAACAATACCGATGTCAAATCCCGCCCCATTATCGGCCACGGCAATCATGTGTCTTGTCCGCGTAGTATGCAAATGCAACAAAGTCACGCAGCGTTGTCTCTGTTGCTCACTCAATGCATCGCAGCTATTGACGAGTAAATTGATAAACACTTGTTCAAGTTCAACGCTGTTTCCCCACACGCACAACTCATTGGGGATGCCATTCGAAATTGAAACCTGTTGCCGTTTCGCTTTCGAGCTAATCAAAAGAATCGCATGTTCAATCACATCGTGCAGATTATTCAATGTCTCAGGCTGTGCAGTGTCCGTTTTGCGGGCGAAATGACGTAAACCATTGATTATTTTGCTCATTCTTTCTTTTAAACTCTCAATATAATGGAGAGAATCCGCGACCTGCTGTGGCTGCGACTGCTGATTGAACATCGAAGCACTGTAGAGATAGGTAGACATCGCATTCAATGGCTGATTTAACTCGTGGGCTAAACTGGTCATCGCCTGCCCGACTACGGCCATTTTGGCCGCTTGAATTAACTCCGATTGTGTTTTTTGCAAATGCCGCTCTGCCCGTTGCCGCTCCTCAACTTGCAGTTTTAGTTCCGCATTTCGCTCGATCAGATCGCGTGTTTTCTCGGCAACTCTTTGCTCTAATGTGCGGTTAGCAAGCATCTGTTCAGTCACATCGTTAATGGTGACGATCACTTTTTCACTATGCCCATGGGTGAAAAGGCTGAACTCACAATGTAGATACTGAGTTTGGTGGTTGAGGTCAAACAGTACCGTCAGTTCAATGTGGCAATGGCTCATTAACTCCGATTCCCGGAAAAAAAGCGCTTGCAGCGCCTCCGTACAGCCGCTTGGAAACACCGCCCAAAGGGGTTGCGCCGTAATGGTATCATCTAGTTGCAACAGACGACGTGCGCTGACATTCGCCGACTCCACTGCGCCATAGAGATCGGTGGTGATCAAACTGGCGCTGGTGTTATTGATTAAGCTGAGTGCGTTGGTACGCTGCATCTCTTTCACCTTGTCACCATATTCGATCAGCTTAGCACTCAGGCGGCCGATTTCATCCCTTCCATCCACCACAATCGGATGGTGCAAATCGTCATTGATAATAGCATCGATACTGCTGCTTAAACTCAGCAATCGCACCACAATCCGTCGATGAATAAAATAATATGCAAGCAAAAGACTAGTCAGGATCGAGATAGTGAAACAGGCAATCAACACCTGATTACCGTATTTCACTACTTTAGTGGTTTCTGATTTGACCGTATGAAAAGCCGCATCCGCCTCCGCGACCATCGCACCGATCTGCTTGTGAATATCCGCAATCACTTGCTCTATCTCTCTCTGCTGCTCCGTAATTTGGCCGTTTAACGCCACATTATCTAGTAGCTGTAAATGAAGTGACCCTCGATGCCGTAAAAGTGTGTTGAGTTCATTGAGAAGTTGCTGAAATGCAATAGAAGAAGACCAATCCAGAAGCGGTTGACTGATCTGAAACAGCTCTTCGCTGCGATATTGGATCACCTTCATTCCATTATTTACATGACCAAGTTGAGACGCACCAGTCACATCCAGCACTAAGTCATAAACGTTCGTTTCAAGGTCCATCACTTGCTGAATGCTATTGAGTTGAGTTAGGAGATCTCGTACTTGCTCTTGTTTTGTATTGCGCGAGATCTGCCAGTCTACTTCTTGGCGTAGTGGCATTAATTCCGTGCGAATATCTATGTGAATCCAGTCGAGCTGTTCTTGCAATAAGTCAATTTGCCTTTGCGAGTCAATGCGTAATGAGATCAAAGCAGCATATTTTTGTGTCGCTGCCGTTAGCTGCTGGTAAGAGTCTTCCAAGCGATCCAATTGCGTATTTTGAAGCGGTTGTTGTGTTTGTAACTGGCCTACAATGCTTTGTGTTTGCGCCAGTTGTGATATCAACGCCTGAAGCTGGTTGTCTAAATCGACCTTGCTGTTCACGCGACGAATCTGTTCAATTCGCCGCCGAGCTTCACTGCTACGGCTCTCTAACAGGTAGCTGGCGTTGTAACGCGGAACATTCTCATGCAAAAGGCGGCTAACCCTAGAGTCGAGCCCACTCCAAGTTGTCCAAGCGATCAGGCAGACTACGGTCAATAAAAGCGTGCTGCTAGCAAATGCCATGACGAGTTTGATGCCAATGGTGTTCATTTTGCGCAACTTATTTCGACCCTTCGCGTTTCAGTACTTTTAGCTGCTCATCAGCTTCTGCTAATTTCTGTGCCAAGCGACGGCTCGCCTCATGGCTAAACTCGGCCAAAAAAGCCTGTACATGCGCATCACCTTCTTCATTGCGCTGAGTTTCCTCTCGCAGTTTTCGGCTGATGTCCAACACTTCCGATTCCGCAATACCAATGTCAAACGCCTTGATACGAATCACCTCAATTCTATCCAACATATCGGCATGGCCAGCAAAACGCTGTTGAAGCTGAATAATGCTCAACCACGTATCTTTTAATTGCGGCAAGCGTTTCGTAATGGCGAGATCAAACAACTTATTGGTGAGTGTTTCGCGAAGCACCACTTGATCAACCCTCAAATGCGGCAACTGACCATCACTAAGCGATGTGTCGTGCAAGGAGAACTTGGCAAAACTGTTTTGCCCAAGAGTTTGCTGCATCTTGTCCGACAGCAGCATCGTCATGAATTCGTTGACCAATGGATCGTCTTGGGGCCTTTGTAGCTTAGCGATATAAGTAGGCATCAGGGTAAAATCCGCTTCGTAACTGAACCCCACATGTTCGAACTTTCTCTGCGTGAGCAAGGCATAACTGTCAATGGTTGGTCCAATGCCAAACTGCCCTTTCGCAATGTAATCACTAACACCGAAACTTCGCGAGGAAATAGTGGCAAGATTAGCACCAATGTTGAGTAAAATTCGCCAACCCTCCTGCCAACCGTATCGACTGAGAATACTTTCCACCATCATCTGCGTGGTTCCGGATCGACTCGGGCTGCTCATAGTCAGATGGCCGAAATATTGAGGTTGCACAAGATCAGTAAACGCCTTAGGTACCTGTAAATGGTGGGTTTGCAGATAATCTCGGTTCCAAATCAGCCCTGCGCCAGAGTAGCCGATAGTCATGACTCGCGCCTGTGGGGATAACACATAAGGCTCGAACCAATTCGGCAGTTTTTCCTGATATAGCACTGGCGCTAAACGCTGACTTTGCAATAAATGTTGCATCAAAAAAGGTGAAGAGCTGAGCACTAGATCGATATCTTTCATATGGCTTTTATTTAGCAGTTGAATACTCGATTGGCTCCTGCGGTGGATGAAACGCACAACGGCTTCTGGGTGCAACAATGCAAACTCTTCTGTAAGCGCTGTCAGCGGCTCTTTGGAAAAGGTGGTTAAAACGACAATTTCCTTGTCTGCCGCCAGCCCTGAGACAGAAAGCAGACAAGCCCCCACGATCCCCATTAACGAAAGTCCTCGTTTTATCCTGTTATCCATCATCCGCTATATCCCCAAATTTTGTGCGCTCACTCATAACTCTGAACATCGATGAAAAAAGACATTTTTCATCGTGAGTCAGAAGTGACGCACTTTGACTTACTGATATTAATTTTATCAGCAAATATTGACTCGACGTTATCTAGAAAAGCCCTATTTTGACTCACTAAAGAAAACAATTTGAGTCACATTTGCCCCAAAATCCTCCTTTTGAGCCAAATATGCAAAACACTCATTCTGCTCTCGCCAACATATTTCTGTTGATCTACATGGAGAGCAAATATGCTTAATTTCTTTAAAACCCGCCCAGACCTACCTTTAATGGGTAGTTCAAAAGCGGAAATGTTAAAACGCTACAAAAGTTATCAGTGGCAAGTCTTTATTGGCCTGATTTTCGGTTACGCCATGTTCTACGTGGTACGTATGGCGCTCGGCGTAGTGAAAAAACCGATGCTGGATGCGGGTATCGTCACCCTCGAAGAACTCGGTATCATGGGTTCGGCATTCTTCTTTACTTACGCATTTGGTAAGTTCCTGAACGGCTTCCTGTCTGACTATGCCAACATTGGCCGCTTTATGTCGTTCTCACTGCTGCTGTCGGGTATCGCCTCTATCTTCATGGGGATGAACACCGTCGCTTTCTTTTTCGTTCTGCTATGGGGCTTGAACGGTTGGTTCCAGTCGGTCGGTTCTGCGCCATCTTGCGTATCTATCTACCAATGGTTCTCGCCAAAGCAACGTGGTAGCCGTTACTCAATCTGGGGTGGATCACGTAACATCGGTGAAGGTATCACTTGGATCCTAACCGCAAGCTTGGTGAGCTACTTCGGCTGGCGTGCAGGTTTCATCGGTGCGGGTATCGCAGGTATCGTGGCTTCTCTCATCATGTTTAAACTTTTGAAAGACCGTCCACAAACTTACGGTATGCCAGATCCAGGCACAGCGTTTGACGAAGGTACTGAAATCAAAAAATCGAACGACCCAAAAGAAACTCGTCGTGCGCAAATGTTCATCCTGAAGCAACCAGTTGTATGGTTAATCGCTCTAGCTTGTGCGGCGATGTACATCTCTCGCTACGCGATGTCTTCTTGGGCCGTCCTGTTCTTACAAGAACAAAAAGGCTACTCACTGATTGACGCCGGTTTTGCCATGTCCATGTATCCAACAGCGGGGCTGGCCGGTGCAATTCTGTCCGGTGTGCTCTCTGACAAAGTGTTCAAAGGTAACCGTAACATCCCTAACCTGCTGTACGGATTGACCAACATCGCTGGTATGTGTCTGATGTTCTTCGGCCCAGATAACCGTATCGTTGATGCGGTCGCACTGAGCATGATCGGCTTCTCAATCGGTGGTCTAGTGGTGTTCCTTGCAGGTCTTATCGCTTGTGACCTGATGCCGAAAAACGCAGTAGGTGCAGTTAAAGGTCTGATCGGTCTATGTTCTTACATCGCCGCTTCTGCTCAAGAACTGATCTCTGCATCACTCATCACAGTAACGGAAGTCGAAGGCGTAAAACATTACGACTTCGGTAACGCTCAGTACTTCTGGCTGGCAGCAGGTGTGGTTTCAGTACTGCTCGCACTGACCGTGTGGAATGCCAAGAAAGTCGTCGATATCGACGAAGCTGAAGGCAAGCCTCTGAAAACTCAAGAAGCCTCTTAATCTACGCCAAGCAGGAGCCTAGCTCCTGCTTACTTTCTCCTTTTTTATTTTCTTGTTGAGCGTCGTTATAGGAATTGCAATATGTGTAAAACCAAAATTGTGGCCACTTTAGGCCCTGCTAGCCAAACTCGTGAAACCCTGACTCAACTCATCCAAGCTGGCGTGAACGTGGTTCGCCTTAACTTTTCTCACGGCAGCGCTGAAGAACACATTGCTCGCGCCGAAATGGTGCGTGAAATCGCTCAAGAGCTGAATGTGAGCGTTGGTGTACTGGTTGACCTGCAAGGCCCTAAAATTCGTATCGCTTGCTTTGCAGAAGGCGCGATTCAACTCGCCGCAGGCGACACCTTTATTCTTGATGGCAATTTAGATCGTCAAGCCGGCACGCAAGAGCGCGTGGGTTTAGATTACCCAGAGCTGCTCGATGACCTGACAGTGGGCAATATCCTGCTACTGGATGATGGTCGCATTCAACTGGAAGTGACAGCGGTCGATACGCAAACTCGCCTTGTTCACACCATCGCACTTAATAGCGGCAAGCTTTCCAACCGTAAAGGCATTAACTTGCTCGGTGGCGGCCTTTCGGCTCCTGCTCTGACGGAAAAAGACAAGCTCGATATCATTACCGCTGCGGAGCTGCAAGCCGACTTCCTAGCCGTGTCTTTCCCACGTAATGCCGAAGACATTGAATACGCACGCCAACTCGCCGTACAAGCAGGTTGTCATGCACACATTGTCGCGAAAGTTGAACGTGCCGAAGTGGTAGCCAGTGAAGAAGCGATGGATAGCGTGATCCGCGCGTCAGATGTAATCATGGTAGCTCGTGGTGACTTAGGGGTTGAGATTGGCGATGCTCGTTTGCCAAGCGTACAAAAGGCGTTGATCGCTCGTTCCAAACACTTAGGTAAACCTGTGATCACCGCGACACAAATGATGGAATCCATGATCGAAAACCCATTGCCAACACGTGCAGAAGTGTTAGACGTGGCGAATGCGGTGATTGATGGTACTGACGCGATCATGCTTTCTGCGGAATCGGCCGCGGGACGTTACCCCGTTGAAGCGGTGCAAGCCATGGTGCGCATCGCCCAAGGGGTTGAGCACGAAACTCACTGCGCGCAAAATTGTTGGGATGCGCTACAACATCTGTGCAGCGATGCGGGCAAAAGCTTTGCTCTGTCATCGATGATTTCAGCATCCAAAGTGAATAAAGATCTCGGTGTAGCGATTGTGACGGAGCAAGGTGAAACGCCGCTTTTGATGTCACGCTGTCAAAGCCAAGCCACCATTTGGGCGGTGTCTGACAAACTGGCACTATTGCGTAAGCTAGCAATTCTTCGTGGCGTGACCCCAGTTTATCTACCCACGCTAGACAAACGTGGCGATATTGCCCATCAACTTGTCAGCCAACTTGAGGCCGATGCAAAGCAAAGACATATCACATCCATCATGATGACCCAGCTAGAATCGGTTGAAGGTGTAGGTGATATAAACATTTGCCGCCTGATTACCCTAAAAGAACCATCCGTGGCCACTGCTGTTGCGGCATAACTTATTCCCTCCACCTGCTACACAGGAATTTTGGCCTACTTTTTTGGGTAGGCTCTTTTTTAAACAAAAGCACTCATCGGTCCAGGTTTCTGACTAAATCACGAAGTACAATTTATAAACGGAAAGACTTATTTCATTCTCTTCTCAAACCTGAAAAAGTCTTCTTCATACAAGCCGTTGTTATCGACATCCATGTCGATATCGCGAACCTGAGAATCATCTTCTAGATGGTATTTGTTGAAGAATTCTACAATATGAAAACCACACTTATTGATATAGAAGTTGATGTTCCTTTTTTCAAAATAAGGTGTAACGGTTGTCCAAACCTTAGTTTCTGGATACGCCACTTCAATGGCTCTCCATGATTTCTGCCCTAAACCTTTATTATGACTTTCGGGATAAATAAAAAACAGGTCGAGACTGTTATATTGGGTATCCGTATTAATATTCAGCACCACACCACCCACTCTTTCCTCGCCGAGTACGATATGATTTATTACGGCACCCTTGGCGTTAAAAGAACCAAATATATCTTCATCGGAAGGTATCGGCTCACTGTAAGATGGGCCAAACTGTTCGATTAACGCATTGGTAAAAGTCTGCTGTAACTTAGTTTTAAATTCGGGCAGCTCGTCACTTTTCACCTTAGTGAGTTTTATAATTTCATTTTTCATTTTTAAAATAACGCTCTTTAATACTCATCACGAACACGAAGAAAGCTGGAACAAAGTAAATGGCAAGTAATGTAGCGCTGACCATTCCACCGAACACACCGGTTCCGATAGCTCGTTGAGTTTCGGCACTAGCACCTGAGGCTAGCATCAGTGGTACAACACCAAGACCAAATGCCAGAGAGGTCATCAAGATAGGTCTTAATCTCAACTTCGCCGCTTGAACGGCTGACTGTACCAACCCGTTGCCTTGCTCTCTCAACTGTTTGGCAAACTCAACAATTAGAATCGCGTTTTTCGCCGAAAGACCAATGACGGTGATCATCCCGACTTTGAAGAAAACGTCGTTTGGCATGTCACGAGCCACAATAGCGAGTACCGCACCTAACAATCCCAAGGGCACGACCAACATCACCGATAAAGGAATAGCCCAACTCTCATAAAGTGCCGCAAGCACTAAGAAAACGACTAGCATCGATAGCGCCATTAGCATCGGTGCTTGTTTTGCTGAGTGAAGCTCTTGTAATGCCTGTCCTGTCCATGCAATGGTAAAGCCTGACGGAAGTTGCTTCGCCATTTGTTCTATTTCAGCCATCACATCTCCGCTGGCAACGCCCGCAGCTGCACTACCAGAAATTCGAACCGCAGGATAACCTTGGAAGCGAATAAACTGCGGAGCTGACTCAGACCAAATAGGCGTCACAATTTCTGATAGCGGAACCATTCCACCATTAATATTTCGCACATGGAGCTTGAGCACATCCTCAATCTGCATCCTTGAGTAAGCATCTGCTTGCATAATGACTTGCTGCATTCTGCCTTCATTAGGAAAGTCGTTGATGTATAGCGATCCAATCGCAGTTGATAGCGTCTCACTAATACTCGTGAATGAAACACCTAACGCCTCAGCTTTCTGGCGATCAATATCTAGATGAATACTTGTTCCCGCAGGAAGCCCATCAGAATAGACATCGCTAAGTGATTTGCTATTTTTCGCCAACGCTAACATCTTCGTCTCAACGGCTTTTAATGCCTCGTATCCCTGATTTCCGCGATCTTGCAAGAAAAACGTAATATCAGAGCTCGTTCCTAGCTCTTCAATAGAAGGAGGTAGCATGTGCATAACCGTGCCTTCTTTTACGTCAGCCATCGCCTCCTCAGCAAGTCTTAACTCATCCAGTGTTGTGGTATCGTCGCGTGATTCCCAATCTTTCAACGTGGTAAAACTCTGCGCGGTGTTAGTACCTGAACCGGAAAATCCAAAACCAATCACTGTCATTGTTGACTCAATTGCTGGGCGGCTTAACGCATGCTGTTCAAATTTTTTCACAACATCCAACGTACGCACTGTGGTTGCGTCTGCTGGAAGCTGAATATTGGTAATAAAATATCCTTGGTCTTCTTCTGGTAAAAACGATGACGGCAGTTGCCTATACACTAGAACCAAAATTGCGCACAGAAACACAAAGCCAAGCATCATTCGTCCTTTGCGATTTACTAACACGTTGACCTGAGATTCATACCGATTGTTCATTCGGTTAAAGCCACGATTAAACCATTTCGCGAATCTGGTTTGCTCGTGATGATTAGTATTCACCGGTTTTAGCAACGTGGTACAAAGCGCCGGCGTTAGTGTTAGTGCCAAAAATGCAGAGAACAGAATGGATACCGCCATCGATAAGGTAAACTGCTTATAAATGGCGCCAACCGAATCACTGGAAAATGCCAGGGGGATAAAAACCGCCGTTAGCACAAGTGTGATGCCTATAATGGCGCCAGTAATCTCTTTCATCGCCTTAGATGTCGCTTCTTTCGGAGACAAGCCTTTTTCCGCCATCAAGCGTTCCACGTTTTCGACAACAACAATCGCATCATCGACGATAATACCGATCGCCAGAACCATACCAAACATCGTTAACACGTTGATTGAAAAGCCAGTTAACAACATGACGGTGAACGTCCCCAACAAGGCTATCGGTGCAACAATAGCGGGGATCAAGGTGTAACGAATATTCTGTAAAAACAGAAACATAACAAAAAACACCAGCACCATAGCTTCAACTAAGGTATGAATAACCTTATTGATCGAAACTTTAACGAAAGGTGCTGTATTAAATGGAATTGAATAGGTCATCCCAGAAGGTAGACTTTGACTCAACTCCGCCAAACGCTTTTGTACCGCATCTGCAGTTTTAACGGCATTCGCTCCCGGAGTAAGCTGAATAGCCGCAGCCGTCGCTGTTTTACCATTTTCACGATTCAAATAACCATAGGATTGAGAACCGATCTCTACACGCGCAACGTCACTTAAGACGACTTTAGAGCCGTTGTTATTTGCGCGAAGAATAATATTGGAAAATTCTTTAACGCTGGTTAACTGGCCTTGAACGGTTAATGGAACCGTTACTCGTTGCCCTAAACCCGTCGGTGCAGCACCGATACTTCCGGGTGCGATTTGTGTATTTTGCGAAGTGATAGCCTGACTAACATCATTCATTGTTAAACCCAATGAATTGAGCTTACTCGGGTCAACCCAGATCCTCATTGCCTTCTCTGCACCAAATGACTGAACACGCCCTACACCTTCAATACGGCGCAGTTCATCTACGATGTTGCGAGCCAAATAGTCGTTCAATGCTATTTCATCAAAGCGGTTATCATCAGATTTCAACCCGACAATCATCAAAAAGTTGGATGTAGCAGATTCTACGGACAAGCCGCTTTGACGCACCACCTGCGGTAAACGAGATTCAACCGCTTTCAGTTGGTTTTGAACGTCAACTTGCGCCATATCAACATCGGTTCCCGGTTTAAATGTAGCCGTAATAGACGCAGAACCGGAGTTGTCAGCAGACGACTCGAAATACATTAAGTTCTTAACGTTCGACAGCTCACCCTCAATAAGACTAAGTACACCATCATTCATTTCCTTCGGGCTGGCTCCCGGATACGTCGCCATAATACTAACCGTTGGAGGCGCAACAGACGGGTAACGAGAAATAGGTAACTTCGGAATCGAAATGCATCCAAACAAAATAATGAAAAGAGCAATAACCCAAGCAAATACCGGGCGATGAATAAAAAACTGAGACATAAAAAAGCCACTCTAACCTTAATCAGTTTGCCGCAGATGTTAAAAGAATCTCAGATTCTTCCCATTTGCGTTGGTCGACAAGAATACCGTCCTCAAGCCTTTCCTTGCCTTCTACTACGATATTTTCTCCTTTGCTAACACCCGATTTCACGCGGTACTGACCATTGATCAATTCTCCGAGTTTTACAGGTTTTAAATGTGCATGTCCTTCCTGATCAATACTCCAGAGGTGAGGAGCACCGGCAAGATGCATAACCGCCTGTTGCGGAACCATTAACGCGTTGTCATAACTCGAATAAAGTACCTTTGCCTTCACAAACATACCCGGTAATAGCAAACGTTGGGAGTTGTCCACGAGTACACGTAACAACACATCGCCAGTGCTTACGTCAATATTGATACCAGAAAACAGGATTTGGCCTTTGACTGGATAAGGGGTGCCGTTACTGCGTAAAATTTTAATTTTTGTTCTAGCAACGCTAGGTTGTCCGTCAGAACTGGCCGCTAAAGCCTCACGAATCGCTTCTAGTGAAGACGCAGGTCGACGAATATCAACAAAAACTTGATCGATCTGTTGGATACGCGTCATCGGTGTTGCGTCTGTACTGCTGACCAGAGCACCCTCAGTCACCAAGGTTTGCTCTATCAGTCCAGATATCGGTGCGGTCACATTTGCAAACTTCAGATCAAGCATACGACGAGTGAGCGTCGCTTTAGCGACCGCAACTTCTGCGGCGGCTTGGTCACGTTGTAATACAACATCGTCATACTCTTGACGACTGATAGAATCTTTTTTAACCAAAGGCTTTAATCGTAACTCTTTTTCCAGAGCACGTTGATAAGTCACCTGCGCTCTCTGTAAGTTTGCTTTGGCAGTGTCAACTTCCGCTGCAAATGGCGCAGGATCAATCTGGAATAGCGGTTGGCCTGCTTTCACTTCAGCGCCTTGTTTGAACAAGCGATGTTGTACAATCCCAACCACTTGTGGACGAATCTCCGCAACGCGCACGGCCTTCACTCTTCCAGGAAGCTCTTCATACACATCTAATTGTTGTGGTTGCGTCGTTATCGTTGAAACTAAAGGCAAAGACTCTTTTAGTCCGACTTCACTTTCGTCTTTATTGGATTGATTACAGCCAACTAAAAAGAAAAGTACCAATATATGTAAGCTACTAGATACACATATATTTATCTTTTTCACTGAGGTATCCTCTGAACAAATCAAAGCGGACTATCCGCTGTCGATAGTTGTTGAGTCTAATACCTGTGTGTGGAGGTCCCGCTGAGTGAATGTGGAGATTTGATGGAGATGAACAATTTGTACGTTGAAGGGCAGAAATTTGCTACAGATTCAGGCCCAGATTCAGGAACCGGGTCTTATCGTCAGGCGTTAATTCTGATCGCTGAGGATGAATTTGAAATTGTCGATATACTCTCCGCTTATCTAACGCGCAGCAATATGCGTACGATTCACGCTGCAGATGGTCAAAGAACACTAGAACTTCATTCATCCATGAAGCCAGATCTTATACTGCTTGATATCCAGATGCCTAAAATGGATGGATGGAAAGTGTTGTCGGAACTTCGTCAGAAAAGTAACACCCCTGTCATCATGCTTACCGCAATGGACCAAGATTTAGATAAATTGATGGCACTCAGAATCGGAGCTGATGATTACGTCGTTAAGCCGTTTAATCCGGCAGAAGTCGTCGCGAGAGTCCAAGCCGTTCTAAGACGCACCTTAGAAGTGAATCAACTTCACAACAAAAATATACTGCGAGCCGAACCGTTTGAAGTCGATTTAGAGAGTCACGAAATCGCTGTTCATGTGGATGGAGAACGTCATACTCTACTGCTAACCTTAACTGAGTTTAAGTTGTTGACTCACTTCATTCGTTCACCCAAGCGAGTGTTTAGCCGAACAGAACTATTAAGTACGTGCCTACCTGAGGGTGACACGCTGGAACGAACGATCGACAGCCACATCAGCAAAATCCGCAAAAAACTTGAAGCCTACGGAATTCAAGGGATTCCGGCTGGTGTTCGTGGTGTCGGTTACCGTTTTAAGGGCGACCAATGAAACTAAGTGGTTTGAGCCGTCAGATTGCGTTCTCAATGATAAAAATCGCAATCGGATCAGCATTGCTTGCAACGATAGGCTCGTTTATTTTTTATTATCTTTGGGATAAATATTGGCCCAATTATATACCGAGTGAGGACGCTCTCACTCCTTCTTGGCCAGAATGGATTTGGCTCGCACTAACCTGCGTTATTGTCATTCTGCTAGCCGTCAATCTTGCTACGAAGTTATCCCAACGCATTTTGGAACCGCTAAGTGCTGTTGCTGAGGGAATGCGGAAACTCGCTGAAGGCGACCTACATTTTCGCGCTAATGTTGGTGACCGTTCATTAGGTGAAGCCGCTTTATTGGTAGACGATTTCAACCTATTGGCGGATAAACTTCAACGAATGACAGAAGAGCACGCCTTTTGGAATGCGGCGATCGCCCATGAACTCAGAACCCCTGTGACGATTTTACGGGGCCGATTACAAGGGTTAGCTGAAGGTGTCTTTACGCCAGATAAAAACCAGTTCACTAAACTATTAGTACAAATTGAAGGGTTATCTCGATTAATAGAAGATCTGCGTGTTATTAGCTTAATGAACAGTGATGAATTAAGAATAAATAGAAAAGAAACCAACTTAGCGACAGAAATAAAATTACTTACTGATTTGTCGGTCAATATGCTTAATGAAGCAAATCAACATGTAGAACTTAATGTAACAACACAACCTGTCTTTTGTGACCCCACCAGAATAAGACAAGCTTTATTGGCTATATTGGAAAATGCAAGTAAATATGCTCTTCCGGGTGTAATAACCATCTCGACCCAGCTTAAAGATGGTTTTTGCTATTTAAGTGTGGGAGATTCTGGTCCGGGAATATCACCTGAGTTAATTCCGCATATTTTCACTGCATTTCGCATTGCTGAAGATAATCCCAAAAGCGGTAGCGGATTAGGCTTAGCGGTTGTTGCTGCGATTGCAACAGCGCACGAAGGAAGCGTTAGTTGTCGTATAAGCAATAAAGGCGGAACAATAATAGAACTCTGTTGGCCAACAAATGCGACTCAAATAGAAGTATAAAATCTTAAAGCAGTCATAGAAAAAGCAAGTTAATGAATTATTTTCGGATATTAACTCACTTGCTTTTTTATTTGGACAGACGAATAAATATATTTGAAAGTGAAAGATAAGAATAAGAAGGCTGGTTAGCTTAACAAGGTCGGAGATAAGCAACCTTGAAACTTTTCTTGGGCGGACGAATTAATCGCTAACCAGCCATAATCTTAAAATAACATCTAAACCTGTCGTTAAGCTGATAAAAACAAAAGACGTTACTTCAATGAAATAACGCCTCTTTAAGCTTCCTTTTGAATCTTCTACACAAGATGAGCTTTGATATGAGAGAAGTACTTAAACAGTTTGGCTGCAAAGGTATTCATCAATGCTGCGAATATTACGAGCGTAATCCCGACTATCTGATGTTTAGAAAAACTTTCATCAAAAAACAGGACCTGCCAGATCATCGTAAACAATAAATTAGTGAAAATAAGCGGCGCAAGCTGAGAGCTACTCTCCACCAGCTTGTAAGCTTTCGAACGTAAGATTTGATTACCCACTACGGTTACTGAAAGGCCCAATAAACATACCCATACAAATGCATTGTTTTGAGGTTCCAGCAGTATCTGAGTATCAAGATCAGATAACCCAAAGACAAACGCTAAAGGAAGCACGCTTACCGCTGCGATGAGAAATGTCCAGCTATTGAGCACTGATGCTTTAACCTGACCTTTACTGGCACGAAACAAACTCACTTGCGATCCTGCGTTAAACAAGCCTGCACCCAAGCCAATGAGCAACTCTGGTCGAAACTGAAATCCAGACACATCCCCAGCCAACATTAAAACACCGGCGAAAGTGGCAACTAGGCCAAACTTCGTTTCAACTTTAATCTTTACCTTAAAAACCAGTTTCTCGATAACGGCAATAAAGATAGGGCCTGTTGCAAACAGTACGGTTGTTTCTACAAGAGACAAGGTGTTCAGTGAAGCGATAAAGCAAAGTTGACATGCCGTAATACACAATCCACGAATGATCAAAGCTTTTATGACTGATCGAGGTGGCAAAGGTAGTTTGGAAACTCCCACTATGGCAAAAAGCAGTAATGCAGGCATAAAGAATCGTAAAAATGTAAGGAGCTCAATGCCCATCATTTCGGTAAGTTTTTTTAATACAAGCCCAGTTAACGACATACTGAATGTTGAAATGAGCATATAAGGTACAGCGCGATTTTTTAACAACATAATCTCCCCCTATTGACGCGCTCATAGTAGAGCAATGACAACAGAGAAAAAAACGAATATATTTAAACAAACCTGTTAGATAAACTTACATATGAATAGACGACCACCACTCAAATCTCTTTACGCATTTGTCGCTGTCGCAGAGGCAGGCAGTATGACTGAAGCTGCAGGCTTACTTAGCGTAAGCCACTCTGCAATCAGCCAAGCTGTTAAAAGTCTTGAATCGTTAATTGGTCAACCACTGTTTCATCGGGTTGGCAGGCAGGTTCAGCTCAATGCCATAGGTCAGAGGTACTACAACGATATAGCTCCTGCATTAAAGGCAATTATCACAGCGACGGAATCGGTCACTCAACAACCTCAGTCAAACCGAATTACGGTAAATATGGTCAACTCACTGGCTATGCACTGGTGGGTTCCACGAGTCGATAACTTCCAACAATATGCACCCAACGTCGATATTCGACTTTCCAACTTAATTGGTTCATTTGACTTAAACCAAGAAGGTGTCGATGTCGCGATCCTGCATGGCAAAACCGACGAGTGGCAAGATTATTATTGTGAAAAGCTCGGTGACGATGAACTCCTATTGGTATGCAGCCCTGAACTACTGGAGTCATTCGAAACGTTTCCGTCTGCAGCTGATCTCCTAACACGTTATCCAGCCATTTATGCAGAGAACCTGCGTAGGAAGCATGACTGGAGTGTTTGGTGCGAAGGAAATTCACTTCACGTACCTAAGCAAAACAAGAACCTTAACTTCATCGCTTCCATTCATGCGGTGCAAGCTGCGATTCGTAAGCTGGGCGTGTTGGTCACTCATCGCTTGTTTGTTCGTGATGATATTAAACACGGAATGTTGGTCGAAATCGGCACACCAGTGAATAACCCGCATCAGGAATTTTTCTTCGTATGCAAGCCAGAAAAGCTGCTCAACGAACATGTAGCCACACTGAAATCTTGGTTACATAAGGAGTTCACTGAAAGCAAAAATGAAGAAACGGCTGGTTGAAGTATTGAGTAATCTCAACGCTCTACGCTCATTATCTACAGATAGGGAAGCGTCGGATCGTGCCAAGCCCAGACTCTATCATTGTGCCCAGATTCTATCATTGTACAGTGTGGGATCAATTAGGCACTAAAAAGCCCGGCAAGCGGGCTTTGACAGTAGCAATAGATTAGAAGAAGTCAATGGAGTTGCGACCACTGCTTGGATCGCGCGTCGCTTGTGGCTTTTCTTGTTTCTTCCCTTTACCCGCAGCCTGAGAAAGCGCGTTCTTCTGTGCTTTTCGCTCTTTGTGCGCCGCTTTGCGGCCTGTGGATTTGGGCCCCGTCCCTTTGGGTTTAGTCGCGTTATTTTGACGAGACTTCTCTTTACGTGCGGTGGCTAGCGGCTTTTCAGCTTCTTGCTCCACCGCTTCTGGCTCAATCACGGGCGCATCGCACACCACCATGTAGTATTCCTGATTGAACTCAAAAAAATCCCCATCGTACATTTTGCGGCGTTTACGCGTTTCCAATTCGCCGTTCACCGCCACATAGCCTTCGGCGATGACATGTTTCGCTTCACCGCCACCGCTCACCAAGTTGGCAATTTTGAACACTTTATACAGTTCAATCGGTTGACTGGAGACTTCAATACCGATCGCTTCTATTTCTATCTCTTCAGCGCAATCGGCATCGTCATAAGGGTAGTCTTGAGTCATGTGTTTATCTCGTTACAGAATTTGCCGCAGTTTAAACTGATAGCCTGCCAACCTCAAACGAAATAGCTGAAACCCACTCGCGGCCCTGCTCATCTTCGCTCTTCCAGAGATGAAATTCCCATGGTAGGAGACGTAATGAGCTAAAGTTAAATAAAACTCGGGCAGATGAAGAGGGATTATGCGGAAATCCAATAAGATAGGTTGGCAACTGTTGATCGGACTGAGCATACTGGCAACGACCTCGCACGCGCGTTCAACCCAAGTCATCATCTACAGTGACGACGCCTACCCGCCCTACAGTTACCAAATTCAGGGTAAAGCAACGGGCATCTATCCCGATATTTTGCGCCAAGTCTTTGAAAAAATGCCGGAGTTTACCGTCATCATTAAACCCGTGCCATTCAAACGCGGTTTACGCTTGCTGGAAACCGGCAAAGGTTTTGCTTTGTTTCCTCCCTACAAGTATCCGAATCATCGCCCCTACGTTAACCCTTACTCCGTACCAATATTGCAAGAAGAGGTGGTGGTGTACTGTCACAACGACGTTTCACTTCCCAACGGGCCAAGATTGACGCGTTGGCCAGAAGACTTTTACGGCAAGACTATCGGAATCAATGCCGCTTTCTCCATCGGCGGAGAGGCTTTTTGGAACGCAGCTCGCGATGGCCAACTGCGAGTCGAAGAAGCCAAGGACAATCAAGAAAACATTCTGAAAATGCGGGCAAAACGCATCGACTGCTACATCAATGACAAGCTTTCTATCGCTTGGGAAATCAAACGATTAAAGCTTTCTGGCCGTATTGATAAAAGCGAGTTTTTTCAACTTGCCGCACTGGTGAGCACAGAATATGGCTATCTCGGCTACACCGCCTATGGCGAAGATTTTCCCTACAAGGAAAAGTTTGTGGCACAATTTGACCGGATATTACTCGACCTACAACAAGCTGGCGTGGTCGAGCAGGTGATTCGCACCTATACCGATTAACGCCTATCTTGAGGAGTGGTTTGTCCTTGATCACACTGGCAACTTGTAACCTTTTGAATTATTTGGCTCCCCCTGGGGCTTTTTACGATTTCAGTAATATTCTGACTTTAGAAGAGTGGCAAAAAAAGCAGACTTGGTTAAAGCAAAAGCTGCTGGAGATAAATGCCGATGTGCTCGCGTTTCAGGAAGTCTTCAGCCCAGACGAGTTACAGCAGTTGTGCCAGACACTTGGCTACGGCCATTTTGCTGTGGTTGATCAGCCCGATGTGAGTGACGAATTTATTTATACTTCCCCTGTGTTAGCGCTGGCTTCACGCTATCCGCTGCTTTCGGTTGAGCCTGTGGTGCCCGAAAGCCAGCAGTTGACACTGTTGGGTGCAAATGGTGAGTTTACTTTTAGCCGCACACCACTGCATGCAGTGGTTGATTTTCCCCATCTTGGGCCATGCCACCTTATCGTGGTGCATTTTAAATCTCAACGCCCTACCATGCTCCAAAATGGGGCGGATGACGCTCAGATGCGAGTTGCTGGAAGCTGGTTGTCCACCATACAAAGAGGTTGGGAAGCACTACTGCTACGTCAATATCTGGTGGAGATTTACCTGAATTCTGAACAGCCCATGGTGGTACTGGGCGATTTTAACACGCACTTAAACAGCATGGATCTGCGCCCTTTGCTCGACACAAGCCAGACGCCGCTCATGCAAGATATTCGTCAACTTGTCTCTTCTGCCGACACGCAAACTTGGCCGCCAACCCATTATCATGGTGAACTTGGACTGACGATTGACTACATTTTGCTTTCTGAAGAATTTTTCCCCAGCAATGCCGAGAAAGTGGCTGAAATAAGCCGAATTGCTGTTTGGGATCAACACTTAGTCAGCCCCAATTTTGCCGATGATCAGTTCGCCAGCGACCACGCGTTTGTCTCGGTCACTTTGTTATTAACCTAAGTTCTGGATAAGAAACTGAGCTAACAGAGAAAATGCTTGCTCGTTCCCCGCTCTGATCATTCGACCAAGAGTGAACAGATACCTCCAAGTAACGAGCATGGACAAATTAATTGAAACCTTCTGTGGTGTCGATAACTTCTGTCAGTTGTTTACAAAGAGGGGGAATCCCCCTATATCCGATTTGTCATATCGGACTTCATTGAGCATCATGCAGACCTTCGCGGATCAACGGATTCGTAACTGACAATATCGTTATGACATCTATGTAAGCATCATAATTACTTATTTTACTTGTTAATTCTTCGATGATTGTCTTTCCTAAACATCACAATTTATTAAGTGATTAATGAAAAATCCATTTAATTGAGGATTAGATTTTGCTGAAATCAAATAGAACAAAAGTCGCACTGAGTTTGAGAACAATATTAAAACATGGTGCCATTGCTACGCCTGTATTCTTTGCCTTGTCGACCTCGGCTTTTGCCGCCGATGGATTAACCCAGTTGCCTTTGAGTAAAGTTCTGGCTGATGAACAAGAGGTTATCGCCCAGCAGCCAGAATCGTATCAATTGGTCATGGAATCTATTCAAACGCGTGATAACGATACCGTAGAAGCAATTTCACCCAACAGTGTGAATAACCCAGAAAATGTTAAACGCATAGAAGCAATATTATCCGAAGAAGATTGGAACTATCTTTTTGCCGAGCGAGATCCTGCCTATACCTATTTGAACTTTCTGAAAGCCGCCGGTAAATATCCAGCATTGTGTGGCAGTTACAGCGACGGCCGCGATTCTGAAGCGATCTGCCGCAAAACCTTAGCCACCATGTTTGCTCATTTCACTCAGGAAACGGGGGGACATAACGCTTACAGCGAGATCCCACAATGGCGACAGGGTTTGGTTTACCTAAGAGAGATTGGCTGGACAGAAGAGGCTTCGGGTGGGTACGGTGTGTGTGATACCAATACTTGGCAGGGTGAAGCGTACCCTTGCGGAAGCAATCCCGACGGCACGAATAAAAGCTATTTTGGCCGTGGGTCTAAGCAGCTCAGTTACAACTATAACTATGGTCCGTTTTCGCAGTCGATTTATGGCAATGTAGAAAAACTGCTAAACGAACCAGAATTGGTGGCCGATACTTGGCTCAATCTAGCCAGTGCGGTGTTTTTTTATCTGTATCCTCAACCACCGAAGCCAAGCATGTTGCACGTGATCGATGGCACATGGCAGCCGAATGAACATGACCGAGCAAGTGGCTTGGTGCCCGGTTTTGGTGTGACGACACAAATTATCAATGGTGGTGTAGAGTGCGGTGGTAGCAGCGAACACGCACAGTCGCAAAATCGTATTGATTATTATCGCGAGTTTGCCAACTATCTAGATGTGCCTATTGCCCCTGATGAAGTGCTGGGTTGTAAAGGCATGAAACAGTTTGACGAGGCGGGCGCTGGTGCGCTCAACATCTTCTGGGAGGAAGACTGGAACTGGGATGCCTCCACGCCAGATGGCCGTACTTATAAATGTCAGCTTGTCGCGTATCAAGGACCGTACTCTTCATTTATCGAAGGGGATTACACCAAGTGTGTAGAAGATAAGTTTGGTGTTGATGTCTACGACGATCTAGGGGGTAATGTACCACCAACGGCTAACGCGGGCGCAGACCAAACCATTGATGCCACTAATCCACTGACTATTCACTTATCAGCAGATGGCTCTTCTGATGACCACGAAATCGTCAGCTACCAATGGCGCCAAATTGACAGCACGGGCATCAACTTGAACATCACCTCACCAAATACATCTAATACGGATGTGGCTGTTCCAGCTATCTCTCAGGATAGAATATTTACCCTTGAGTTAACCGTAACTGATGCGCAAGGAGCGAGCGCGAAGGACAGTGTGAACATCGTCGCTAAGGTTCAAACAGAGAATCAACCGCCAGTGGTCACTTTAATGGCACCACAACAGGTTGACGAAGGTGACACTAATGTCATCGTAAGTGCCAATATCAACGATGCAGATGATGATGTGTTTGATCTCCAATGGCGTGTATCAAATGAGGTGGAGTTTACCACTGCAGCAGATGGCCGTTCTATTCAATTAAATGCTCCACAAGTTGATTATGACACGAGTGTTACAGCGACATTGCAGGTTATCGACAGCGCACAAAATGAAGTGACGGCGTCAACAACCCTGCTGATACTTGATGTTAGTGGCGGTGGCACAGGCGAAGGGGAATGTGCAATGACGGATCCTAATGCTTCACAATATCCAGCTTATAACCCAACAACTGTGTACACAGAAACGAGTGACCCAGTTTCACACCAAGGGTTGGTTTACCAAGCGAAATGGTGGGTTCAGGGCAGCGAACCATCACCGTCGAATGAAGCTTGGGCTTTATTGAGCGATGCTGAATTACCTTGGGATGTTGACATTGCTTATAACGGTGGTGAACAAGTTAACTATGGTGATTCTCGTTGGGAAGCGCAATGGTGGACTCAAGGTGAGCAACCTGGCTATGCGACTGTATGGCAGAATATCGGCCCCGCAACCTGTCAGTAGCCTTTTGCTTCCATCTCCCAAACGAGAGGGTATATAAACCTGGTTCTGTCGCAGTTTTGGATTTAAACGCGGCAGAGCCAATCTCCATGTTGCCAACACCGACTCCATATTTACCGGGGTGATTCAGGGGGTCCCGTCGCAAAGTGAGTGGCCTGCACCTGCAATACTGGACACTGAATTAAGCGACATTTTGATTTTCAAAATTAACGTGGCTTAGATACCCAAAAGAGCGCTGTGTCTTCTTGTCCGATTATAATCAACTTCTATGTACTCAAACACTGTATGGCGCATCGCCTCTCTCGTCATCATCGGTTCATATTGGATCGCTTCAACTTTCTTGGAGTGGAGGGTTGATGAACAGATGAAGTTTGAAGCCAAAGGACCAGCCCATAGTCCCCTTTCTGCGACAGGCGACACCTTCAAACACTTTGTTTCTTTTGACCCAGATGATGTGGCAAACCTCAATCTTGGGCTTTATTTTACCAACACTACATCCTGCGTACGATTTTACGTGGGATCAGCTCAACCCCTGGTTTGTAGCGTTTGGCTGAGGCGTTGAGTGCCAATTCCAGCGCGCTGTCGGCAATCAGCTCAAACTGTTGTGGTAATGAGTTCACTTTAAACGGCAGAAAATCCAACAAGCGATTATCACCAAACGTGGCCAGTTTTAGCGCGTCAATCAACTCCGGCTCTTCGAGAAGCACATCCAGCACACCTTCTAAAAGTGTGTAAGACGTCGTGATGATGGCGTCGGGAACGCGGTTTTGCGCTATCCATAAGCGCATAATTCGATAGCCCTCATCGCGATGAAAATGCTCGCCATAGGCAGATTGCGCCGTTTTTCCCCACTTGCGCAGCGCCGACTCATACCCTTGGTGACGCTCACGTGAGATGGTCAACTCTGGCAAAGCGCCAAGCAAACCGATGGTGTGTATCTCATCACTCACTAATGAACTGGTGAGCTCGAATGCCGCGCCAAAATCTTCACTGACAACGCAACTAAAGTGCTCATCATCTAAAGGACGGTCAAGGGCGATCACTGGCGTGCCCGCTTGCTGCATCTTGAAGTAGTAGTCATTGGCATCCGGCATACTGGTCGCGACAAACAGCGCATCAATGCGTCGACTCACCAGCGCTTCCGCCACTTTTTGTTCGGTATCAGGGTCATCGTCAGAACAGCCAATCAAAATTTGGTAGCCCGCTTTGCGCGAGTTTTGCTCAAGCAGTTTTGCCAGCCGCGCATAACTGGTGTTTTCGAGATCGGGAATAATCAAACCAAAGGATCGCGAGTTCCCTGCTCTTAGGGACGATGCCGCATGATCGGGGCGAAAATTGTACTCTTCCACCACAGCCATCACTTTCATTTGCGTCTTTTCGCTGATCCGATATTTCTGCGCTTTGCCATTAATGACATAGCTGGCTGTGGTCTTAGATACACCAGCCAACTTGGCGATTTCATCTAGGGTCATTGTTCTCACCTTAATCTGTGCGCCGGATCATAGAATCCGCTTCTTGATCTTAAACTCGGTTGAATTATACGCTGAATCGATTCAGTATAAAAGCTGAAAGGATTCAGCAAATTTTGAAAGTTGCCCCAACTCAAGCTTAACGGGACAACAGAGCGCACAGCATAGGTATTCATAGAGAAAGTACCGTTTGCTGAATTTTTTTAAATGACTTGCTGAATCGGTTCAGCTGAAAATACAGCACTAGACTAAGAACCGAACCATGAACGAGTGCCACACAAAGGCTAAGAGGCAACATGCTTAAACTCAATGAATCAGATATCACTCTACAACAGAGTGCCGAGAACAAACTGGACGCCATCCGCCACATTGCAGCGGCTTTAACTAGCAAAGGCCTCGTTGCCGAAGGTTATGTACAAGGCATGCTCAACCGTGAAGGACAAAACTCAACATTTCTCGGTAACGGCATCGCCATTCCACATGGCACCACCGATACACGTGATTTGGTCAAACAGACCGGAGTGGCGGTTTACCACTTCCCACAAGGAGTCGATTGGGGTGATGGCAACACCGCTTATCTGGCGATCGGGATTGCGGCCAAATCCGACGAACACTTAGGCATTTTGAAGCAACTCACCAAAGTACTCAGCGCAGATGGCGTTGAAGCGCGTTTAAAGCAAGCCTCCACAGCCAAAGAGATCATCGCGCTATTAAATGGTGAAGTGCAACTTGAAGCGGAATTTGACGCCGCATCTATCCAGTTGCAATTCCCTGCCAGCGATATGGTGCAGATGAGTGCAGTGGCTGGCGGTTTGCTGAAAAACAGTGGTTGCAGTGATGCCAGTTTTGTTGCGGATTTAGTCACCAAAGCACCAACCCATCTTGGTGGCGGTTTATGGTTGGTTGGCAGCCATGTAGGTGTCTCTCGCACAGCGGTTTCTTTTGTAACCACAGCCAATCACTGTGAATACAACAACCTGCCAGTTAAAGGTCTGCTGGCGTTTTCTGCCTGTAACGATGCGCACCAGCCCATTCTGGCCAACCTTACCCAACTCGTATTCGACAAACAGCAATCGACTCTGCTAAGCGCCAGCGCAGAACAAGTCATCGCGCTGTTGAAAGGTGAAGAAAGCAACCCATCCAGCGCTGGCAATGTCGCGGTATTTAAGATCAAAAATGCCCACGGTCTGCATGCCAGACCTGGTGCGATGTTGGTGGCTGAAGCGAAGAAGTTTGAATCGACGATCAAAGTATCGAACCTCAACGGTGACGGCTCTACCGTCAACGCCAAGAGCTTAATGAAAGTGATTGCGCTGGGTGTCAAACATGGCCACCAGTTGCAGTTCACAGCAGAAGGCCCAGACGCCCCCCAAGCGCTAGAAGCGATTGGTGCCGCTATCTCATCAGGCTTGGGTGAAGGCTAAAAGGTGGCGAGCATGAGTAACAAGACCAATAACGTTGTCACCATTACCCTCAATCCAGCGCTTGATCTCACTGGCAGCCTAGCAGCATTGAATATCGGTTCGGTGAGCTTGGTTAACCAGAGCAGCCTGCACGCTGCCGGCAAAGGGGTCAATGTGGCGAAAGTGCTGAGTGATCTTGGCGCGAAAGTTACGGTAACCGGGTTTCTTGGCAAAGATAACCCAGAAATGTTTCATCAGTTGTTCAGTGACATTGGCGCGCAAGATGAGTTTGTCTATGTCAACGGCGCGACACGTATCAATGTCAAGTTGGTGGAAGCGGATGGCCGAGTCAATGACATCAACTTCCCGGGCGTCACCGTCAGCAGCGCAGACATTTCGGCGTTCGAACAGACATTGCAACGCTTGATGACCGACCATCAGTACTTTGTCTTTGCTGGAAGCTTGCCACAAGGCGTCAGCCCAGAGCAGTGCGCTAAGTGGATTGAACTGCTACAAAGCGAAGGCAAAAACGTCCTGTTTGACAGCAGCCGCGCGGCCTTAAAAGCCGGCCTAGAAGCAACACCTTGGCTGATCAAACCCAACGATGAAGAGCTCAGCGAGTTTGTCGGTCAACCATTAACTAGCCGAGAAGCCTGCCAAAACGCGGCGCAAAGCTTGGCGGAAAAAGGCATCGCCAACGTGGTGGTATCGATGGGTGCTGAAGGTGTGATGTGGCTGAATGACCAGCAATGGTTGTGCGCAAAGCCACCAAAAATGGCTGTGGTCAGCACCGTTGGTGCGGGCGATACCCTCGTTGCGGGGCTCTGCTGGGGCCACATGCAACAGATGCCAAAAGCCGAATTATTGAAGTTTGCCACCGCGTTGTCCGCTATGGCGGTCACGCAGGTTGGCGTGGGATTAACCAGCCAGCAAGAGTTGGAAAATATACAACAAAGAACGCAAGTTCAACTGCTCTGTACTGAAGCGAACTAACGCCAGTGCAAGCTACGAGACAAGAAGGTTAACAGTATGAAAATTGCAATTATCACTGCCTGCCCTAGTGGCGTCGCAAACAGCATCATCGCTGCCGGGTTGCTAGAAAAAGCGGCTAAAGCCCTGAACTGGGATGCCAGCATTGAATGTCAATCAACGGTAATGGACTCCGCTACACTGACCGAGCAGCAAATCGCCGCCGCCGAAGTGGTGGTTATCGCCGCCAATACGGAGGTGGATGACCGCCGCTTCGTCGGTAAAAAAGTCTATCGCGCTTCGATAGATCAAGTTACCAGCGATGCTGGTGCCTTTCTACAAACCGCCGCCAGTCAAGCGCAGTTGCTTGAGAAAGCGTCGGTGACCACCAGCCAAACGGCACCCGCGGCAGCAACTAAGAAAATTGTCGCTATCACCGCTTGCCCAACTGGCGTCGCTCATACATTTATGGCGGCAGAAGCGTTAGAAGAAGAAGGCAAACGTCGTGGACACCAAATCAAAGTGGAAACTCGCGGCTCTGTCGGCGCGAAAAACCAACTTACCACACAAGAGATTGCAGAAGCGGATCTGGTGATCATCGCCGCCGATATCGAAGTGCCATTAGAGCGTTTCAACGGCAAAAAAATGTACCGCACAAAAACGGGCCCAGCGCTGAAGAAAACTGGCGAAGAGATGGACAAAGCGTTTGCTCAAGCCACTGTTTATCAGCATTCTGGCTCCGCCAACGCCTCTTCTGAGACAGAAGAGAAAAAAGGCGTGTACAAACACCTGATGACTGGCGTGTCGCACATGCTACCTGTGGTTGTCGCGGGTGGTTTGATCATCGCCCTCTCTTTCGTCTTTGGTATCGAAGCATTTAAAGAAGAAGGGACCTTAGCCGCAGCCCTGATGACAATTGGTGGTGGCTCCGCTTTCGCTCTGATGATCCCAGTTTTGGCGGGCTTTGTCGCTTTCTCTATCGCCGACCGCCCAGGGCTTGCACCAGGTCTTATCGGTGGCATGCTGGCAAGTTCGACAGGCGCTGGCTTCCTTGGTGGTATTGCAGCCGGCTTTATTGCAGGTTACTCGGCGAAATTCATTGCCGACAAAGTTCAGTTGCCACAGTCGATGGAAGCGCTGAAACCCATTTTAATCATCCCGTTTATCGCCAGCTTAATCACCGGCCTCACCATGATCTACATCGTCGGCGGCCCTGTCTCTGGCATCATGAGCGCCATGACTGAGTTCTTAAATAACATGGGTTCAGCCAACGCAGTGCTGCTGGGTGTGATCCTTGGCGCGATGATGTGTTTCGACCTAGGTGGTCCGGTGAATAAAGCGGCATACACTTTTGGTGTCGGTCTACTGGCTTCACAAACTTACGCGCCAATGGCGGCCATTATGGCGGCGGGCATGGTGCCAGCGCTGGGTATGGGCTTGGCGACCTTCCTCGCTCGTGACAAATTTGAGCCAAGCGAGCGTGAAGCGGGTAAAGCCTCCTTTGTACTTGGCCTGTGCTTTATCTCTGAAGGTGCGATTCCATTTGCAGCGAAAGATCCAATGCGTGTCATCCCCGCTTGTATGGCTGGCGGCGCATTGACTGGAGCTCTTTCTATGCTGTTTGGCGCGAAGCTGATGGCACCTCACGGCGGCTTGTTTGTTCTACTGATCCCTAACGCGATCACACCGGTACTGATGTACTTAGTCGCGATTGCTGCGGGTACCGCGCTGACTGGCTTTGGCTACGCGTTTCTCAAAAACCGCACTGAGCAAAAAGAAGCAGCAACCGCACCATCCAACGCTTGAACCTTGATGCGCTAAATCCCCCCGATTTGGCCTTTCACACCTCCCCATGCGGGAGGTGTTTTTTTATCCGTTACACCTTCAGCCCTCAGTGTCCATAACCCTAACTTATGGGCAAATAACCTACTATTTGGCTATCAACCTAGCCAACGCTTAAATGTGACTCAATTTTGAGACATTACATTTCTCTGACAAATCAATACTTGCACTACTCCTCACTTTCCATAAAATGCACAGCGTTTTATTACAAATAACAAAACGGATAACAATATAATGAAAAAACGACTTCTTGCGCTTGCTGTCATTTCTGCTTTCGCGCAAGCGAACGACCAAAGCACAACAACAACTAACGATGTTTCTGGTTTTTACCTAGGTGGAGGCTTGGGTACGACAACGGTTGAAACCGACGCTAACTGGTATAATGACCCTCGATTGGATTCGAGCGATAACTCTTACAAGTTGATCGCAGGTTATCAGATCAACCGTATTGTCGGCATCGAGACACAATACACCCGTTATGGTGACATCTACTCTAAGAACTTAGAGACACGCCAGTACATTAAACCAGAAAATTTTGCGGTGATGGCCAACCTTGGTTACACCTTCGACAACGGCTGGCGCCCTTTTGGCACCATTGGCCTAGGCAAAACTGAGCTCAGTGCGTTCGGCGATTCACTCAAAGAGACATCAGTCCACGTTGGTGTCGGCGGTGAATACTCGCCAAAAGAGCTGAAAAACCTTAACTTCCGTCTTGCTTACGAAGTCGACTCAGCCAAGTTTGACAAACTGGATGATACGACCGTTACTCTCGGTACATTTTACCTAGGCGCTAGCTACAAATTCTAATCTGTGGACCAACTCCTAGAACAAAAGGTTGCCTAGGCAACCTTTTTTCTGCCTATCAATCAACAAAATACAACTACAACTGGCTTTCCTGCACACTCTGATTGCCTGCAATCGCGACATAATCCGTATATATTTGCGGCGCGCCAGAAAAAGAAGCCAATGTTCTCCATTCAGCATACATCTGTTCAGTATCCGGATGCTCCGCGACAAACTGCATAGCCTTGTCAGTCGAAACATCCATATCGGGATGAAATGCGTTAAGCGAATCTAGGCTTTCAATAATCAACATAACCGCATACTGATCTAAGCGATTGCCTCCCTGACCTTTGAGCAGATGAAATTTCCATCCGGGATAGTCTTCAATGCGACCAATATTGTTGGTGATAAATTCTTCAAACTGCACTGGAGTCACGCTGGGCTTTAACGCCAGATTATGAATACCAACCACACGCTCAATTTTCTCCTCGCCGAGCACATTGCGGTAATTCGGGCCTTTTGGCAGTGAACTGTTGTTATTTTCAGCGACTAAGCTGTAGTAAGTATAAAGTGTTGGCAGCTCTGTAAACGATGCAAAACTCTTCCACTCTTCAATCAGAACAAGGGCTTGCGGATGTTGCTGCCAAAACTCATGCGCCTTAACCGTCAACTCGCCATTGCTATCTACGTATCGAGCGTAGGTTGCCGCATCTTTTGCTTGATAAAGCATCAAGTATTGATGTTCCCGCTCTCCTCTCAGGCCACGAAGCAATGTCCACTGCCAGTCAGGATAGGCTTGGATATGCACTCCTTTGCATTTGGCAAAATCCTCAAACTGCTGAGAAGCAATCTCTCTTTTCAGGTTGATACCCACATAATGTATCGAGAATACGGGTGTTGAACTTTTCATAGCACTTTCCTTCTTAGGCGTCGATTGCGTTATCGAGTTATCTTTCTAGCCTTCAGCGTAACCAGCAACAGACAGAAAATGGTGCTACCCAATGCGACTGTGAGGTTAACAGAGTGAGCGATAAAACCAACAAGGGCAGGCCCAACGAGCAGGCCAACGTAGCCGATGAGTGTGACTGCGGGAAAAGCCAGATTGGCTGGTACCTGCGTTTGATTGCCAGCCGCATTAAATAAAATAGGAACGATGTTTGCTATCCCGAGACCAACCAAGATAAGCCCAATGAAGGTAAGCCATGTGAGATGGGTTGCGATCATCAGCACTAAGCCTGAAATGGCCAGTAGGCTACCAAAAAGCAGTATGCGGTAGCATCCCATCGCATTGATAAGACGATCGCCATACAGACGAGCAATGGTCACCGCGACCGCGTACAGGGTAAAACCTAGACCCGCTTGAGACTTAGCGACACCGAGTTCTGTATGAAGAAAGAGTGCCGACCAATCCAACATTGCCCCTTCCGTTAAGAAAACGAAGAAACAAAGCAAGGCAATAAAGGCGACTTTAGAATGGGCAAGTGCACTCAACACGCCTCGTTTATGTTCGTTACTCACTTCCACCGCGGGTAATAGATCCCGAGCAGCGATCAACAGAAGCAACATCAAGATGCAGGCAATCAAGCTTGTGGCAAGTTGCGGTGGCATCCCACTCCACAGCAGCGCACTGACGCAACCCGCACCGGCAATACTGCCAAGGCTGTAGAAACCATGAAATCCAGACATTTTCGCCTGACCACTTTCGCGCTCAACAACGATTGCCTGTGAGTTCATTGCCACATCCATAATTCCATTAACAGCACCAAACAGCAGTAAAGCGGCACTCATCAATACCAGTTCATCTATTAACGTCAGCAAGGGCAAATCAAGACACAATAAAATGCCCGCGCTTACCAGTATTTTCCGACAGCCAAACTTAGTAAGAAGTTGACTCGTAATCGGCATGATCAGCATCGAGCCTGCACCAATACAAAACAGCATTAAGCCAAGTAGGCCGTCGTCAATCTCTAAACGCAACTTGGCGAATGGAATCAAAGGAGCCCAAGCCGACATGCCAACTCCCGCGAGAAAAAAGATGATTCGAGTTGCGATTTGCTGGCGAAAATTACTCGTTGCACTGGTTTTTACCAGGAGCTCTAGCATAACGGCGATGTCTCCGAGTCTGTGGAACTCTGCGCAACGCAAAGATAATCGGTATAAATCTGCGGTGATCCAGAAAATGACGCGAACTGTTTCCACTCCTCATACATTTGTTTGGTATCACGGTGTGCTTTGGCAAAGCTCACTGCCGCGTCAGTTGCGATATCGGGCTCTGGATAGAAAACATCCAATGCCGCGAGGCTGGCTATTTCCATCATCACAACGTATTGGTCAAGGCGATTGCCGCGCTCCCCTTTGAGTAAACGAAACTTCCAATCTGGGTAGTCTTCTATCCGCTGATGATTGTCTGCAATGAAGCGTTCAAACTGCTGCGCGGTCACTCCTTCACGCAACGCCACGTTGTGAATGCCGATAACGCGGGCGATGGTATCTTCATTTGGGCTCTGAGCAGCCTGATATCTTGGGCCTTGTGTCACGTTGCTTTTGACATTCTCAGCCACAAGGCGATAGTCGGTAAAAAGCGTCGGGAGTTGGCTAAATGTCGCCAATTTGCGCCATTGGTGCAAAATCGCCAGGGAATCCGCATGTTGTTGCCAAAAAGCATGAGCGAATACGGTTCTTTCTCCTGTGCGGTTTACGTATCGATCGCGCTGCTTTGTACTTTCAATTTCATAGAGCATGAGGTACTGCCCTACTCGTTCACCGCGCAGACCACGCAGCAGCGTCCAATTCCAGCCCGGATAGTTCGGGAGATGGACACCTTGTTCCCGAACAAAAGATTCAAACTGCGCCTGAGTAACACCCGCTTCGGTATCAATACCGATGTAGTAAAAGCTAAAAACTGGTTTTGTGGATAAAGTTTGCACCTTCATTAACCGTCTCCCTCACCGATTGTCATCGAAAACTGGGTGTTAATAATCGCTTCCACCAAGGTGACACCAATTGGCGTGAGGGTGATCTTATTGCCACTGATGGTGACCAGTGCTTTGCGCTCCAAACGTTTTAGCGTGTGATAGATGGTTGGATTGTCAAATAAGCTTTTCCCATCAAACCGCATTTGGAACACGCTATCGTCGACAGGTACTAACGTCGAAAGCGCCATTTTCACTGCATTCACTTCACGTTGGTTTGCCGAAAAGCCTCGGCTTTCTTCGATGGGCATACGATCTTGATCCAGCGCTTCTTTATACCGCTTATAACTGGTGATATTGATGGCCTCAGAAAGACGAGACTTGGAACTGCCACCCAGCCCTATCGCGACTTCTGGGTATTGTTGATCGAGATCGGTGATCAGCCCTTTCCACTTCTCAGCAGGTTGGTCATTGCGGTGAAAGTACATGGTGGGATGCTCGGTGTAGCGCTTGGCCAATGAGTTTTCGATAAGCTCGCGCATTTGGTACTGTTTACCGAGCCCAGGAAAAGTCATGTTGTTAATACTAATCAGCCCTTTCTTTTGCCAAAGGCTTTCACGCTCACCTGATACGCCAGTGCGGTGTTTAATGAACTCATCTAAATGCAGTTTTGTACACACCACATGAGAGAGATCGAGTTCCAGCGTCTTTTGCATGTCGAACTTAACGTCATCGACACTTTGCCCAAGCATGCCGTAGATAAGGTCCACGCTCACCCAATCAATACCGATTTCTCGTGCTTGATGGATCGTCTCTTCACACTCGTCTGCCGTGTGCATACGCCCACAAGCGGAGATGATTTCATCTTTAAACGATTGTGTACCAAAACTTATTTTACTGAAGCCGAGCTCTTTCAATAACTCAAGATAATCTCTTTTCAGCGTCCCAGGTTCTCCTTCAAAGCGCATCGTGGCATGCGAGAAGTTAAAGTGACTTTTGTAAAACGCCATCATGCGACGCAACTCTGGCCCAGGTAACAGTGATGGCGTGCCGCCAAAAATATTAAACTCAGCCACTTCAACGTTTGCCAAACTAGGCACTCGCTTTAGCCACATTTGTGCTTCCTTGATGTTGAAATTCACCACATCATTAAACACTTGCTGCGACGAGGGCGCTTTGGGATTGAGGATCACCGTCGGGTACTGACAGAAGTGACAACGATAGCGACAAGTTGGAATGTAAGCCCATAAATGAATTTTGCCCGCCTTTTTAATGTCACTTTCCATGTCGGAAAAAAAGTTACCTAAAGGATAATCGACAATGTCTCCTGGAAAGACGTGACAACCGAACGGATCTTTATAAACGTATTCAAGAAAAGCGTGATTTTCCGGTTGAGCCAAAAATGAGCCGACTAACGGAACTGGGTAGTTTTCATCGATATCCAGAAGAGATTGCAATGCATCACTCATTAGAAGACCCCTCCATTGCCGAAATAGTTATGCGCCTCTCCCGATTCCCTGTCTTCACAGAAATAATGAACAAAGCGTTTAAAATCCTCCTCTTGCACGGATTCAAAACACGTTGGCAAGGGCGGTGGAAAACCAATTTCATCGCCAACAGCGCGGCGCATTGCCGAAAAAAGTGCGTCGCGATATTCAAAATACAGGCGGTATGCAGGTGTTTTGTAAGCGTGTATTGCTTTGAAATCCACAATACGCATTTCATGTTTTATTTCATGAATACGTCGATATAACTCATCAGCAAGAGATTGTGAAAAGAAGTCTCGTACCGCTGGATTCTCTAACAACATATAAGGATTAAGCAGGACTGGTAGAATAATATTCTTGGGTGTGTAGTCTTTAACAGAATAGAACCAAGCCTGCTGAGATTGCTCCACGTTGGTATCGGATAGCCTCGTATTCTGCTTTTCGCTCTCCGGTCTAACATCCTTCATAATAATGATGCCATCTTTGCCATAGGCGATACCACTAATGACCTCGTCAAGAATAGTATCTACTCGCCTACTATTAATTTCCACATAAGCGTGTTTGGCATAAACAGGTTTACCACCATATGCGATGATCTTAATGCCGAAATCCCAGTCATCAGACAAATGTTCGACAAATCGTCCTTTGTTCAATTGGTAAAGTATTTCGATGCCACCTATCGCGTCATAAAGGCGACGCTCTACACCAAAACCTTTACCATCGGGAAATCCGCCAAATAATGAGAAAGAGAAATCACGCAGACGCAACGTTTTTTGTATTTCGTTAAACAGATTTGGACGAGTTTTGAAGTCTTCTGCATTGTAGTAGTTGCAAGTGCCCAAATCCCCATTTTGGGTGACCATGGTATTGACCAGCTCATACAACCAGTAGTCATTGACTGTACAATCTGCGTCTGCAGAAACAATATAATGTTTTCTGCTTTTGCCTAATCGGCTATCACGCGCCTTAGAGCGTAAAGAGGCGTAATCCATGCCTCGTTTTCTTGCAGAAGAAACGCCTTGAACCTTCTCATCGATAACGTAAATATCCAGTTCTGGATTGCACCTAGAAAACGCGTTAATCTTTGCTACTGAATCATCAGTTGAATTGTTATCAACAATAATCAATTCATAAGTATCATGAGTAACTAACTCATTTTTAGTTTTTTGATTAAATAATGACTGCAATACGGCATCAATACGAACACTTTCATTATAGACAGGTAGCACTACAGATATTAATATCGAATCTCTCATAATCCCTCCAGAATAGCGATGATTTAAAACACGAATAAATATATTTTTAACGTTATTTAATATTAAAGAATTCTGTCACGTTACTAGAGAGAACCCGGCGACCTAAGTGGAAGTTTTCTTCTGCTACACGTTTCATTTCTTTGCTATTATTAAGAAATTTATATAATTCAAAGATAAATTCATTTGTTGGTAATCCATCTTGCTCAGCAGATATTTCCATAATTGGTGCTTTGAAACCGTATTGACCATAGACCTCATGATAATATTCATAACTCGTTGCTATATAGCAACGTTGTTGGCTTACGGCTTCACCAATTGGGTTGCCATAACTGTCGTAATCATAGGACGTTAGAAAGGAGACTAAATCGCAAGAAAAATATAGGTCTTCAATACAAATTGGATCGAATTCTGTTTTAATATCTTCGTGCGGTAATGCGCCTAAGAATTTAACATATCTACTCACCTTTATTTCTTCAGCAAAAGATATTAATTTTTGATAACATTGATTGTCTTCATTTATATCACCAGCAATAACTAAAAACACTCTTCTTTTACTATTTGACTCTTCGAACATTTCATTCAACTTACTGACTAAGATTATATCTCTATCTAATCTTTTCTGGAAAATGACTCTCGTCGTTCGAGCAATTAAAATATCATTACTGTTTATGTTGAGTTGACACCTGATGTTAGTTCTTTTGCCTACAGTAGAGAAATTGTAAGTATTCTTCTTAACTTTGACTTCCACATTATGGTTGCACCACTCTTCTAAGTTTTTTTTCAAGTCATTATTGAGTGTTACGTAGGTAATATACCTAGATTTCACAGGTTTAACCGCATAAGTGTAAGGAGGAAGACCATACTTCATTATTGCCTTTTCACTGTTCCACATTAAGTCATGATCTCGCCATATGACAAAGTTATCCAAATTATTTTGATAACCATATTTATCAATTGCAATATATAACGCTTTCGTGTAGATAATATTTTCTGGTAGCGTTCCGTTTTCTACAACAACATGGCCTATATCAAGTTTCTGCCAGCAAGCAACGATAAGATCTGAAATTTCTTCTGCTGTCTTCTCTATTTTCATCAGAAGAGAACTGACTTCCTCATCCGAAATATACAGACTTTTATTGATGAGTGTATTGTGAACATACTCGATAAATGCTGTGTTGTAGTTTGCTATAGAGGTAATAGCTTCAATTCTGATTAACTTGAACACATCTCGATAGATATCTTTTTCAATGCCATAAGGTTTGTTAAACTTCCCTTTATCAACTTTAATGTCATACCCCAAATCCAAGTACGATTGAATCCCTTTCATTTTGAGTGATTTGGCAATCTTAGCGGCTTCAACAGTAATACCTGATACTGCAACCGCATCGAATGAGATAAATATTGCACTTTTTTTATATGTCATGTGCTTACCTCTACATCCCTGCTGGCAAAAAACATATATATCAACAGATTAAATATCACCTAGATACATTCACTAAATTAAGTCTAGCGTTTAACTTTTCTTAAAATCCAGAGTGATATTCGGAACAAACCGTTCCAAAGGAGCACGGCGATGATTTCTAGCCAAATATTCGTTGAAATGTAGATTACAGAGCTTTGAAAACAAAAATGAAATGCTGTGGCGCTGCCCACTGAATACAAAAAAGCCCCATTAGTGTTTCAATGGGGCTTTTTATTAACACATTAATTAGCTTTGTTTAGCATGTCGCATTGGGCTTTATGTGAAACAAAATGGCAAACATCACGGGGACGACAATCAATGTCAGAACCGTAGCAAAGCCTAGGCCTGCCATAATTGTGATCGCCATTGAGCCGAAAAAGGCATCAAACATCAGTGGGATCATACCCAAAATCGTTGTCAACGCGGCCATGCTGACCGGACGCACCCGGCTCACCGCACTGTCGATAATCGCCTGATAAGGTTCTTTACCCGAAGCAAGTTCAATATTGATTTGATCCAGCAGCACAATGCCATTTTTCAAAATCATGCCACTTAAGCTCAATAGCCCCAAAAACGCGGTGAAGCTAAACGGCATGTTGGTGGTCAACAAGCCAAACGAGACACCAATGATCGAAAGTGGCACAGTAAACCAAATCACCAGTGGTTTTTTCAGCGAGTTAAACAGCAATATGGTGATGACAAACATCAGCAAGTAACCCATAGGAAGCGAGCCGAACAGCGCTTGCTGGGCATCTTTCGACGACTCATACTCACCACCCCAAGTGATGCTGTAGCCATCGGGCAGAGGCAGTGCCATCACTTTCGGCTGGATACGCGCGAAAAGACTGGCTGGCGTATCGTCACTCAAAATGTCGTGGTCAGCCAGCACCGTTAGGGTGCGCTTACGGTCACGACGCTGAATCAAAGGCTCTGTCCAATCAAGCGTCACACCATCGATGACCTGATCTACCGGAACGTAAGTCTGTAGCGACGGGCTCCAGATCTTCACATTCTGCATCGATGCAAAATCGACCCGCTCGGATTCGGGTAAACGACCGACGATCGGCAAAATGTGCGTCCCATCTCTCAGTAGCCCCATGGTATTGCCGCCAAACGCCATTTGCAGGGTGTTTGACAGTTCCTCTTTGGAGATCCCCAAACGACGCGCTTTCGACTCGTTAAATTGCGGTACTAGTTCTTTGGTGCGTTCACGCCAGTCGTGACGAATGTTTCTCGCTCCCGGATCAGTGTGCAGCACATCTTCAACTTGCTTTGCTATATCTCGCAATACTTGTGGATCAGGACCTGAAATACGCGCTTCTATCTTAGATGCAGGCGATGGGCCAAATTCCATCAATTTAAACTGGAACGTCGGTTTGTCAAACTGGCTCGGCAGCGCTTGCGTCAGTTCATCCAGCAGTGCAAACATGCTTTCTCTGTCGAGGGCACGCACCTGCAATTGCGCATACGCTTCATAGCTTTTTTCCGGTTGGTAGGTCAAAGCAAAACGCTGCATCCCTTGACCAATGGACGTCGACACAAACTCCACTTGCTCATGCTGGCGAATAAAACGCTCTACCTTTTCGGTCTGCAACGTCGTTTGGCGGATATCGGTTCCTTGCGGCATCCATATATCGACGTAAAACATCGGCGTATTCGACGGCGGGAAGAATGACTGTTTCACCATGCCAAAAGCGAATACCGCCGCCACTAATAGCCCCACCATGGCGGTGACGGTCAACCAACGAAAACGCAGGGCAAATTTTAGCATCGCAGAGAAAATCACAAATAACGCGCCTTTGTAAGGATCTTCCTCTGTGTCACTGCCTTTTTCTTCCTCTTTGAGCAGCAAATCGGCTAGAAATGGCGTAATGGTTAACGCGGTCACCCAACTGAGGAAAAGGGAGTAGCACAGCACCCAAAACAGCGATCCCATAAACTCCCCAGTCGCATCCTGCGACAAGCCAATCGGAGCAAAAGCGGTAATCGCGATCACCGTTGCACCAAGCAGTGGCCATTGTGTTTGCTTGACGATATCAACCGCTGCCTGCACTTTACTGCGCCCTTTCTTCAGACCAACCAGTATGCCTTCCACCACCACAATGGCGTTATCCACCAGCATGCCCAGTGCGATGATCAACGCGCCAAGCGAGATACGGTGAAGTTCTATCTTGTTGTAATCCATCAAGATAAAGGTACCAAACACGGTAAGAAGCAGTACGAGGCCAATGATGATGCCACTGCGCATGCCCATGGCAAACAGCAAAACGATGATCACAATGGCAACGGCTTGCGCGAGGCTGACGATAAAATCTTGCACCGAGGTATCGACTTCGGCGGCTTGATTATAGAAATAGTTCAGCTCAACGCCCGCAGGTTTTATCGATTCGAGCAAAGCCAACTCTTGGCTGACTTTCTGCCCGACTTCCACCACGTTGACACCTGAGGCAAAGGAGATCCCTAAACTGATTGCTGGCTTGCCGTTGAAGGTGACGATGTTGGTCGGCTTCTCTTGGATATCTCGGCGGATGGTAGCCACATCTTTGAGACGGATCAGGTTGCCCGTGTCACGGCCGTGAATGATCAGATTTTCCAGCGCTTGAACAGACGTAAATGTGCCGCTCGGGCGAATGGTCAGGCTTTCACCGTTCACCATCACTTCACCAGAGGCCACCACATTATTCTGTTGGTTGAGCAGCCCAGCAACGGTATTCATGTCGAGGTTTAACGCAGCCAGACGATCAAGCGAGATCTCGACAAACAACATCTCTTGCTGATCGCCAGCAATCGCCACCTTGCCCACACCGTTAATCAACTCCAGTTCACGGGTCAAATGGTCGGCGTAACGTTTGAGCTCCACATAATCGTAGCCATCACCACTGAGCATGATCATCACGCCGTAAACATCACCGAAATCATCAATGATCTGCAAAGACTGGACACCCGAAGGCAATGTGGGCTTGAGATCATTAATCTTGCGCCGCATTTCATCCCAAATCTGTGGCAGCTCATCGGGACCATAATCCATCTTCATGCTCACCATGATTTGCGACATACCATTCGATGACGTCGAAGTAATATGGTCTATATACGGAAGCTGACGGATCTCTTTCTCCAGCGGATAGGTCAGCTCCTCTTCCACCTCTTTAGAGGTCGCGCCGGGATAAGTTGCAATAATCATCGCATCTTTAATGGTAAAAGCGGGATCTTCCAAGCGGCCGAGATTAAGGAAAGAAGTCACGCCACCAATGGCTAGAATAATAATAAACAGCCAGCTAATGACGCGGTTCTTGATGGAATATTCTGCGATATTCATTATTGATTGCTCTCCACCATTTTGACGGTTTTTCCTTCACGCAGTTTGCGCAGATTGGAATTCACTACCACATCCCCTGACGTAATACCTGAAGAGATAATGGCACCTTGACCATTGATTTGACTGACCTTAACTGCCACTCGCGTCACCTGCCCTTGATTGAGCTTCCAGACAAAGAATTCGCCAGACTCACGTCCGGCATCCAAGCTGGTCATTGGTAATTGATAGCCGTCCACCGAGGTGATGCCCGCCGCCTGCATATCCACTTCAACACTGGCGCTGGTACCGGGCAAAATCGGCGGTGAGATCTGCTCCATCGCTAACCACATGGCATAACTGCGAGACTGCGGATCGGGTTCACTGGTGTACTCCAAGTAGTGCACCGGAAACTCGCCCTCGACGCCAGAGAAACGCGCTTTCGGCTGATATGTCGCTGATTGACGATCGGGATCCACTTTGGCGAGCACGTTATCGGATAGCTCAATTTGCACGTAGACCTTATCATCCTGATAGAGATTAAGAATTGGTTCACCAATTTCTGGGCGTTCATAACGCTCTTTGAACACATCGGTGACGGTCCCCGAAAATGGCGCCACCAAGCGGGTGTATTCCAGCTGATTTTTGGCCATCTGATACTGTGCATTGGCGAGCTGGCGATTGGCCGTGAGTTCATCAAGCTCCGCTTGAGAGATCATCGCTCGCTCAAACAGCTCCTTACCGCGTTCATGCTGCTTAAGCGCCAACGCATGTTTCGCTTTGGCATCTTCCAGTGCCTGCTTTTGTTTGCTGTCGTCGAGTTTGGCCAGCAGTTGGCCTTGTTTTACGCGATCGCCCGCACGCACCAACACTTGCAAAATTTCGCCAGTGGTACGAAAGGCAATCGGCGTCTGCTCCGCGGCCACCACTTGCCCTTTAAACACGCGATATTGCGTTGTCACTGGCGCCCCGACTTGGTAAGTCGAAACGGTCAGTACATCACTTTGATGGTCTGGAACGTGCTCTTGGCAGCCGGCTAAACCCAATAAAGAAAGTAGGGTCAGCGTGATTAACGATTTGTTCATTAGATCCCTTCCTCACGTTGCCACGCTTTGACTACCTGCCCTTCGGTAAGATTTTCCACTCCGGCAATCACCACTCGATCTTGACGATTCAAACCTGAAATCACATCCCCGTTCGCATTGAGTGACAATGTCACCTTCTTCAATTGTTGATTCTCTTCATCCAACAGCCAAACGTCACCTTGCGAGCCTTTCTTTGACACCCAAGCCGCTTCTGGCAAGGTTAAAAACGGGGTTATATTCGCTTTACCAATCGAAACTTGTCCTGTCATCCCACTGAGTAAGTTCCTGTCTTGCGGACGTGTGATGGTCACAATCGCCGTGTAGCTGTTGGTATCAGCATCACGGCGCGTGGTGATCTCTTTGAACTGAGCCGGGATAGGCTTATCGGGTTCGCTGTCCATCGTTACCCACATAGGAAGATTCTTCAGCTTGTCTAAGCCATTCGCCTCAACATAAGAAATAGGAACGGTAAACGAAACGTCTAACGAACTGTTGTCGATCAAGTTAAGGATTTGCTGTTTGGCGGCAACCACCTGATTGGGTTTGACGTAGGTATAGGAAACCACGCCACTAAACGGCGCTTTCAACATCGCATAACTTAAATCCGTTTTTGCCTGTTCATAGGTCGCTCTCGCCGCGGTAAATGCGGTTTCTGCTTGATCATAAACATCGGTACTAATGAGCTTCTTGTGATACAAGCTTTGTGCTCTTTGCCACTGAGTTTGCGCCAGCGCGTATTGCGCACTCGCCGCATCTAACTGCAACTGCAGATCGGCTTGATCTAATCTGGCTAACAGCTCTCCTTGTTGTACTTCATCGCCCATGCGCACAGTCAATGCATCAATTTGACCCGCCACTTGAAAAGAAAGTTGCGCTCGTTTGGTAGCATCAATTTGCGCAAGGAAACTGTCCGCCGAACTCGCCATCAAATCGTTCACCGACAAAAGCTTTACAGGTTTCACCGTCAACACCGTCGTTTCAGAAACAGCCTGATTACACCCAACAAGCAAGCCAATCGTAGCTAAAAGCACACTGCTATTGAGCAAAGTGCGTTTTATCAAAGGTTTTCGCACAGTCGCTTCTCCAATCATCCATTTATTACACAGATGTGCAGTATATTAAGATTCAAGAAACGATCAATATATTTTCCAACTGTACAGCAAAAAAATTAGTCAATTGACGCCCTTGTGGTTACACTAGGTCGTTTTTGCAAAAGGGGAAAAATGCTCGGTTATGTCAGAAAGAAAGCAAGGTCGTCGTAGCGCTGAAGCGGCAGAGCAAACCAAATGCGAGATCCTCAAAATCGCGGCAGATATGTTTGCTACCCTCGGCTTTGAGCGGGTTTCGTTACGTAATATCAGCGAGCGAGCGGGTGTCTCGCACAGCCTGATCCGCCATCATTTCGGTAGCAAAGAGAAGATTTGGCAAGAGATCAGTGACGCTTTGGATGACTATCTGCAAACCTACATTACCGAATTGATTCGTGAGATTTCGCAGCAAAATAGCGATTGTGCTCAGCAAATTTACGAATTTTTAGTGCGCATGTGCGCGTTTACGTTGGTGCACAAACAGCCGATCCAATTGATTGCCGATGCGGTTCGCCAAGACGACAATGCGCTACTGGAATATTTCCTGCGTTCCAAAGACGAATTCGCTGCCGCGTTTGAGCCGCTTTACACCCAATACAACTTACGCCACCCTGAAAAACCGATCTGCATGTGGGAAATGAAATGGCAAATGCTACTGCATGCCCATGGCGCATGCAGTTTAACGCCATTTCTTGGCGAAACCTGGCCGGGCATCAGCGATGCCGATACACTTCTACTTAAGCATTGGGAATTGTTTAACCAGCAGATTGCTAGACAACTCAATATCCATCAGGACAAGATGATTCATCCCAGCAAACTGGACGATATTGTTATTGAAGTGGCCTGCCGTACCCAGTAATCCCTCACAATGAAAAATTGCACGAAACGCCGTTGCCAAGCAAGGGCGTTTCTGCACCAGCAAAGCAGTAAGCACATCATTAAGCCAACCCCGAACGCTCCACCTTCTCTCTTCAAGGCCAGCGCGGCTTCCAGCCCAGCCGTTGTATTTGCCGCCTCAGGTACATAATCGCCGTTGAGATAATCGACACGCATCTGTTCTGTGATCACTATTTTGGCCGTTTCTTTGCCGCTAAGCACACGGTTGATCCAAGTCGAGTAGTCTTGAATTTCAGTAAATACCGACGTAACGGGCCACTGCGGATCACCACACGTCTGCGGGCCAAAACTGGTCAAGCCCACTTGGACAAGCGTGCCGTTGTTGTTCCAGTAGACAGGGCCACCAGAATCGCCATGACAAGTGCTGTTTTTCAGCTGCGATGCACTGCTATAGTTGCCATCGAAACAGATCTGCTTTGAGGTAAGGTAACGACCCGCGGAAAATGTCGCAGCGCAAATATCGTTTGCAACATAGTTAAGCGAAGCGGCTAGTAGGCGCGTGTCACTGTCATCATTGGTTTGGGTATTACCATGCCCGACAGTGAAAAATGGCTGCCCGGCACTTCGATACGATTCATCGCTTGGTCGCACTATCACATCATTAATCGCATCGATATTCATCGCTGTGGCCAGTTTCAACACCGCGATATCATCGGGAAACAACACTTGCGCGCTGTCGATAAAGCTGTCCGGGTAGTAGATCTCGCTCACCCGTAGCCTTTGAATATTGCCAAAGGGATACTGCTTTTCATCTTGCAGTTGTGGCACCACCACCATAAATAAAGGCAGTGAAGCGGAACCCGTCACGCAGTGCGCTGCGGTTAATACATGCAGAGGGTCGAGAATACTCGCACCACAATAGGGGCCTGAATAATAGATACCGTTGTATTCGAGCGAGTCATAGTAAAGGCTGGCAATTGAGGAATAATCGGAAACACTGACCACATCGCCATTGACCACACGAGTTTGTGGCAAAGATTGCGCGCATAGCACAGCTGATGCCAGCATGGTGGCGGCAACCAGCGAACAACGGGATAAAGAAGTGATAGAAAACATAACACCGCGCCCCCAGATAGAAGCGCGGTGTTGATTGGAGAAAGCAAGCTCACTTGCTTAGGGATTCAGCACAACGCTTCGTTAACCACGGTAGTAGCGTTGCGGTACAAAAGGCATTTTCTCTACCGCCATCGGTAGCAGCTTGCCACGAACTTCGGCAAACACTTCGGTGCCAATCTCAGTAAGGTCCGCTCGTAAGTACGCCATAGAAACTGGTTTACCTGCATTCGGACCTGCGGTACCACTGGTTACTACACCCACTTTATTACCATCTGCGTCGAAAAGTTCAGCCCCTTCACGAACGGGAGCTTTAGTTAAACCCACCAAACCAACACGTTTGCGGGATACATCTTTGCTTTCAATTTGTTTTAGGATGATGTCTGCGCCGGGAAAGCCACCCTCACGCTCACCGCCTGTGCGACGCACTTTCTGAATTCCCCAAAGCAGGCTCGCTTCCACTGGCGTGGTGGTTTGATCGAGATCGTGACCATAGAGACACAAACCACACTCCAAACGGAGAGAATCACGCGCGCCCAGACCAATCCATTCCACTTCTTGCTCCGCAGTCAGTGCACGAGCCAGCGCTTCTGCTTTGTCGGCGGGAACCGAGATTTCGTAGCCGTCTTCTCCAGTATAGCCGCTGCGAGAGATGATGCATTCTTCGCCCAGCAATTCGAGTTTCTGCACATCCATAAACAGCATCTCAGCCACTGCTGGTTGGAAACGCGCGAGAACTTCAGCGGCTTTCGGACCTTGAATCGCCAACAGAGCGCGATCATCAATCACTTCCAGCTCAACATCCGAAGGAATGTGTGCTTGCAAATGGTTAATGTCCTGCTCTTTACAAGCCGCGTTCACCACAACGAACAAATGGTCGCCAAGGTTTGCCACCATCAGATCATCCATGATGCCGCCCTGCTCATTGGTAAAGAAGGCATAACGCTGCTTACCTTGCGCAAGATCGATAATGTCAACGGGAACCAGAGACTCAAGAAACGCCGCTGCACCTTCACCGTGTAATCTGAGCTGTCCCATATGAGAAACATCAAACAAACCTGCTGCGTCACGCGTGTGCAGGTGCTCTTTCTTCACACCTAGCGGATATTGAACTGGCATATCGTAACCAGCAAACGGCACCATTTTGGCGCCCACTTCAATGTGTAGCGCGTGAAGCGGTGTTGTCAGTAATTCTTGGTCAGAGTGTTCTTGAGTCATTTTCGTCTCCATTAGCTAGACCCAGCACAGCGATCTATCAGCAATTAAGTTGAGCAGTTTTCCACCAAGGGAAAATTCTGTTTCCTATAATAAACACGAGCTAACGAGTTTTGCACGATCAACTCGTTTAGAACCGTTCAAAATGTGACATTTAACAATTTAGTCACAACCGAAAGAGGTAACAACAACGCCGAAATGCGGGTTTTATCAGCAAATCGGCGCTATTGTAATTAAGATTTCCGTAAAAGCAAACGTTTGCCTTCACTATAGGAAATTTACATCTTGTTAGCACTATTTGGCGGTCACCCACAAAATGTGTGCATCTTCGTCACTGACCGACACCAACATGTGCCCCATATTGGCATCGTAGTAGACACTGTCACCTTCGCTAAGCACCACAGGTTCGTAGAATTCTGAGAAGAATTGTACCGCCCCAGAGAGAATCAACAGGAACTCTTCCCCGTCATGGCGAACCCAATCCCCGTACTCATCAAAACTACGCGCATGAACCACGCTTTTGAATGGCATCATTTTCTTATTGGAAAGTTGTGTTGCTAGTAACTCATGCTCGTAGGTTTGGGTTGGGTGTGACTTACCCAGCCCTTTCTTGGTGATATCCCGACGGCCAGTGGCCACTTTTTTTCTTGGTGGCTCAAAGAGTTGTGGCATATCAATCTTCAGACCGTGCGCCAATTTCTGCATCGCTTGAAAGGTTGGCGAGATCTGTTCGTTCTCAATTTTACTTAAGGTTGAACGTGCCAAGCCCGTGCGTTGACTCGCCTCTTCGAGGGTGATTCCCAACTTGGCGCGCACCTCTTTAATTCGCTGACCGAGCTTAAGCGGCTCGATATTTTGCTCTTGCGACTCTTTCGCCAGTGTCAGAGATGGGTACTCATCATAGAAATCTTCCGACATATTTCCCTCGTATTTATTCTTCGCTTCCTGTTCAAAAATCATTGTGCATGAAGCCTAAAGTGGAGAAAAGTGCAGCAGGGTAAATAAAGCGTGCTCTTGTTAACAAAAAACGCAACCATGTTTCCTATAGGAAATTTTCGGTTGATTGTTCAGTTAACAACGGGTATGTTACCAACTTGTTAGTTGAAGAGATGCTTTTTCCGCACGCATTGACCGAAGGAAGTAACGTCGATCTGCGGCCTTTTGTACCCATTTGGGATGGATTTCGCTCTGAACAGGACGGCTAATTTATAGCCGGTTCAGCTAATACAAAGGACTGTCGAATCAGAGAACGACGGTACACAGATTCGACAGATGATTGAAAGGTTATCTACCATGAACAGCACTTACCAAAACCACAGCTTGGAAAATTTTTTCTCCACTAACTTGTCAGCAACCGACGATGCGGTGTTTGCTGGTATCCAAGCTGAATTCACCCGCCAAAACGAACAGATTGAGCTCATCGCTTCTGAGAACATTGTCTCGAAAGCGGTGATGCAAGCCCAAGGCACCTGCCTGACCAACAAATACGCTGAAGGTTATCCCGGTCGCCGCTATTACGGTGGTTGTGAACACGTTGATACCATCGAAGCGATTGCTATCGAGCGCGCGAAAAAACTTTTTAGTTGTGAGTACGCAAACGTTCAACCCCACTCTGGCGCGCAAGCCAACGGGGCCGTTAAGCTCGCTCTCCTTCAACCGGGCGACACCATTTTAGGTATGTCGCTTGATGCTGGTGGCCATCTTACTCACGGCGCTCGCCCTGCGCTTTCAGGCAAATGGTTCAACGCGGTGCAATACGGGGTGGATAGCCAAACACTCGAGATTAATTACGATGACGTTCGCGCCTTAGCGCTTGAGCATCAACCGAAGATGATCATCGCAGGCGGCAGTGCCATTCCACGCACCCTCGATTTTGCCAAGTTCCGGACGATTGCCGATGAAGTTGGCGCGCTGCTGATGGTCGATATGGCGCACATTGCAGGCTTAGTCGCAACCGGCGCTCACCCTAGCCCACTGCCACATGCTCATGTAGTCACGACGACAACGCACAAAACTCTGCGCGGCCCTCGCGGCGGTATGATCTTGACCAATCACGAAGAGATCAGCAAAAAAATCAATTCTGCGGTTTTCCCCGGTTTGCAAGGCGGACCATTAATGCACGTTATCGCGGCTAAAGCGGTGGCGTTTGGTGAGGCGCTTGGCCCTGAGTTCAACACTTATATCGATTCGGTGATCAATAACGCAAAAGTTCTGGCTGAAGTGTTGCAAACTCGCGGCTGTGACATTGTGACTGGCGGAACGGATACGCACTTGATGCTGGTTGACCTGCGTCCGAAAGGACTAAAAGGCAACAAAGCAGAAGAAGCATTGGAGCGTGCAGGGATCACATGTAACAAAAATGGCATCCCATTCGACACGGAAAAACCTATGATTACATCGGGTATCCGTTTGGGTACACCAGCAGGCACCAGCCGAGGCTTTGGCGCACAAGAATTCAAACTCATTGGTCATTGGATTGGCGATGTACTGGATGGATTGGTAGACAACCCTGAAGGTAACGCTGAAGTAGAGCAACGCGTGCGCAAAGAAGTGAAAGCACTGTGCGGCCGCTTCCCTCTTTACCAATAAACCGATTTTAAATCCTAGTAAGATATTTGGAGATTAAGCAATGGACAAAACACTGAAGTTTACAGATAGCCACGAGTGGGTACGTGACAACGGTGATGGTACTGTAACTATCGGTATCTCTGAGCACGCACAGGAATTGCTGGGCGATGTGGTATTCGTCGACTTGCCAGAACTGCAAGCAGAATTCGAGGCAGGCGATAGCTTCTCATTGGTCGAATCCGTGAAAGCGGCTTCTGACATTTATGCGCCTGTCACTGGTGAGATTGTTGAAGTCAACGAAGAGCTTTCTGACAGTCCAGAACTAATCAACGAAGAACCTTATGAGGGCGGTTGGATTGCGAAGATCAAGATGGCTGACCCATCTGAACTGGATAATCTCAAAGATGCAGAAGAGTATCTAAGCTCTATCGAAGAAGATTAATTAAGACATTTCGACATAAAGCTGCCGGCACCGTGGGCAGCTTTTTTTCAAGGCTGAACGACCCAAAGCGCATGCTAAGAAACGCAGAGGACACACAGCTTATTTGAAGGTAAAGGACCATGACTGAATTACTTCAAAGCCTCAACACACAACATGAGTTCGTTGCTCGCCACAACGGACCGAATCAATCTGACCAGCAAAAAATGCTGCAAGCGATCAACGTCGCAAGCCTTGACGCCTTGATCGAGCAAACCGTTCCTGCGCAAATTCGCTTGGAAAAGCCGATGCAGCTTGCGCAAGCGAAAAGCGAAGCAGACATGCTACTAGCGATGAAACAGTTCGCCAATCTAAACCAAGTGAAACGTACTTTCATCGGCCAAGGTTACTACAACACGCTGACACCGAATGTCATTTTGCGTAACGTGCTGGAAAACCCGGGTTGGTACACCGCCTACACGCCATACCAACCAGAAATTTCTCAAGGTCGATTGGAATCGCTGTTGAACTATCAACAGATGGTGATGGACCTAACCGGCATGGACATTGCGAACGCGTCGCTGCTTGATGAAGCCACTGCAGCGGCCGAAGCGATGACCCTTTGTCAACGTGCTGGTAAGAGTAAGAGCCAAGTGTTCTTCGTCGCCGACGACGTTCACCCACAAACCATCGAAGTGGTTAAAACGCGGGCCAAATACTTTGGTTTTGATGTGGTCATCGGCGCGCTAGATGCTCTGCCTCAAACTGAAGCGTTCGGCGCACTACTGCAATACCCGGGCACAACCGGTGAAGTCCGCGATCTCACCGAGATCATTGCTAAAGCGCAAGCGAACAAAACATTGGTTTCTGTCGCCACTGATTTGCTCGCGTCTACCCTACTCAAGCCAGCAGGCGAAATGGGCGCTGACGTGGTTATTGGCAGCGCGCAGCGTTTCGGCGTTCCAATGGGCTACGGTGGTCCGCACGCAGCGTTTATGGCCACGCGCGAGCAACACAAACGTACTATGCCGGGCCGCGTGATTGGCGTTTCTATTGATGCCAAAGGCAACCAAGCATTGCGTATGGCGATGCAAACTCGTGAGCAACACATTCGCCGCGAGAAAGCGACGTCAAACATCTGTACGGCTCAGGCGCTGCTTGCCAATATGGCCTCTTTCTATGCCGTTTATCACGGCGCGCAAGGCCTTCGCACCATCGCTCGTCGCACGCACCACATGACCGCGATTTTGGCAGCTGGCCTGACCAAAGCGGGTTTTGAACTGGCCCACAACGCTTTCTTTGACACCATCACCATCAACACCGGTGACCAGACTCAAGCGCTTTACGCTAAAGCGCAAGCCGCCGACCTCAACCTACGTTTGCTTGAGGGTCAGATCGGCATCAGCTTTGACGAAACCACCACGGTTACTGACGTCGAAGCACTCTTTGCTATCTTCGGCGTGAATGAAACCGTCAACGCTCTTTCAAGTGACATTGCAAGCAACGAATTTGCCGCGATTCCAGAAAACTGTCGTCGCACGAGTGAGTATTTGACCCACCCAGTATTCAATACCTACCACAGTGAAACGCAAATGATGCGTTACCTGAAAAAGCTTGAAAACAAAGACTTCTCGCTGACACACGGCATGATTCCACTCGGCAGTTGCACGATGAAGCTCAACGCAGCGGCAGAGATGATTCCGGTCACTTGGCCAGAATTTGGTGCTCTGCACCCATTTGCGCCGATTGAACAAGCCGCGGGTTACACTGCGCTTGCGGAAGATCTTAAAGCTAAGCTGTGTGAGATCACGGGTTATGACGCGTTCTCGCTGCAACCCAACTCGGGCGCATCTGGCGAATACGCTGGCCTAGTGGCGATTCAACGCTACCATGAAAGCCGTGGTGAAGGTCATCGTAACGTCTGCTTGATCCCAAGCTCAGCCCACGGCACGAACCCAGCCACGGCCTCTATGGTGTCGATGAAAGTCGTGGTGGTGAAATGCGATGAAAACGGCAACGTTGATCTGGTTGATTTGGCAGACAAAATCGAGAAGCACAAAGAAAATCTCTCTAGCATCATGATCACTTACCCTTCAACGCACGGCGTGTATGAAGAGCAAGTGAAAGAAGTATGTGAAATGGTTCACGCTGCTGGCGGTCAGGTTTACCTTGATGGTGCCAACATGAACGCGCAGGTTGGCTTAACCTCTCCGGGCTTTATTGGTTCAGACGTGTCGCACCTTAACCTGCACAAAACCTTCTGTATTCCGCACGGCGGTGGCGGCCCGGGTATGGGCCCTATCGGTGTGAAATCGCATCTTGCGCCTTTCCTTCCGGGCCATATCGAAAACGGCGTGCAAGGCAAAGAGTTCGCGGTTTCGGCTGCCGATCTCGGCAGTGCGTCTATCCTGCCAATTTCTTGGGCCTATATCGCCATGATGGGTGCCGACGGCTTAGCAGAAGCGACGAAAGTAGCTATCCTCAACGCGAACTACGTGATGGAGCGTCTACGCCCGCACTACCCTGTGCTTTACCGCGGTAAGAACGGCCGTGTCGCGCACGAGTGTATTATCGACATCCGTCCGCTCAAAGAAGAGACAGGCATCAGCGAGGAAGATATCGCTAAGCGTTTGATGGACTACGGTTTCCATGCGCCAACCATGTCTTTCCCAGTGGCAGGCACCTTGATGGTTGAGCCAACTGAATCGGAAGACCTGGCGGAGCTTGATCGCTTCTGTGACGCGATGATCGCGATTCGTCAAGAAATCACTGCAGTCAAAGAAGGGGCATGGCCACTTGAAGACAACCCGCTGGTTAATGCGCCGCATACTCAAGTGGATCTGATGGCAGAAGAGTGGACACACCCTTACCCACGTGAGTTGGCGTGTTTCCCTTCAGTTGCAACCAAGAAATCCAAATACTGGCCGACGGTTAACCGCGTGGATAACGTCTACGGAGACCGTAATTTGATTTGCTCTTGCCCGAGCATTGATAATTATGCCGATTAGTTCCGTATAAATACACATCAAGGCGGGCCAATTGTTGGCTCGCCTTTTTTCTATTACTTGGTTTATCGCTTAGGAAAAGACTAAAAAACGTTCTGTCCGAGTTGCACATAAAAAAAGGCCCACCAGCAAGTGGTGGGCAAAAAAGCAGTTGATCGTGATAGTTTAATTAGAAGAAGTATTTGAAGCGAATACGAGCGCCTAGATCTTTATTGTCGCTGTCGCTTTGTTTTGAGTAGTAAGTACCCAAGTAGATGTTTAGTGCATCAACATCCCATACATTGGCGATTTCGTAAGATGCGTAAGTGGTGTTTAGCTTCGTTTTTGTCGCATTGGTTTCGTCTTGTGAATAAACGTGACCTAAACCAAAACCGCTCACCAACAGGTTGGCGCCAATGGTTGATTGCTCTTTAGTTTGGCTATCAAAATCGCGGAACGCGTAGTTCAGGTTTACACTAACTGCGTCTGCAGAGTAGTTTGCTGTTACGCCGTAGCCCATGAAATCGTTGTCGGCATCTTTCTTATCAGCCGTCACGTTGGCTTCCAGACCACCCGCTACGCGGAAAGAATCTGTCGCTTGGAACGAAACAACTGGACGCAGGAACACAGCGTTGTTGTCAGCATTTGACTCGTCTTTGAACAGAGAAGCCACTTCGAAGTACACGCTATCGAACGTTTTAGAGAAAGCAACTTGACCGTTGTCACCACGACCACGCGCAGCATTAGCACGGTATGGTTCATCACCCGCATACGCCAGCATAGTGTCTTGGCCTACAGGGAACAGATCGTATGCTTCAAAACGACCCACTTTTAGTTCCCAATCGGCTTTTTTACCCATCGCAAACCAAGCGTCATCTAGATTTACGTTACCTGAAGTATCCAGTAGAGGCTGCGCTTGCATCTTGATGTAGCGATCGCCAGAAACCGTGTGCTCAGCGGCAACTTGTACCAAAATACGGCCATTTTGATTCAGTTCTTGTTTATTTGTTGCATTTTTATCGGTGTAATCAAGGTTAAATTCCACATCACCACCGATAGAGAATGCACCCATATCGTTTTCAATAGAAACGCCCGCTTGAGCGTTAATGGCAGCAGATACAAGTACAGAGGCAAGCGAAAGTTTTACAAGAGTGTTCATTATTGGTTTTCTCCAATGATTTATATCATTTGTAATTATCAAATCATATTTAGGGCGATGTTGCTGCCCTTAATCCCTGCACATCAAAGTGGGTTTTCTCCGATGTGACTCCCGAACGATCACTGCATTGTAAGATTTACACGACCGGAAGCGCTTGCATCATACATTCACCATTCATATTTATTAAGTGATCATGGTCACGAGTGGGAACGTTCCATAGCGATGTGTTTGATAATAATCTATAGGCATCACGAATTTGGAAAATAGTTCGAGCAGTAAAATAAATGTTGGCATGATTTTTATGTTAATTTATTTCACGAATTAAAATAAATCCGTGTGAGACGGATTGTTTCTCAACCTTAAATCAACATTTGTTTTATTTAGAAAAAGCTAATAAATAGAAACCTATTAGCTTAAATGAAGGCATTTCCACTTTAGCAGAAATTAAAATGTGATACAGATAACACTATTAATATAGATGTAACTAAATTAGAAATAACGTTTTTAAGAAAATTTACTGCGGAAAACAAAATACACAGCGCCAAGCAGACATAATCCAGCCCACAAATAGTCCAACTTCAACGGTTCGCGCAAATAAAAGAGAGAGAATGGAACAAAAACGGTCAGAGTAATCACTTCTTGAATAATTTTTAACTGACCGACATTCAACTCCGTGTAACCAATACGGTTCGCAGGAACCTGTAACAAGTATTCAAACAGTGCGATACCCCAGCTGATCAGCGCAGCAACAATCCATGGCTTATTGTTCAGTTCTTTAAGATGAGCGTACCAAGCGAAAGTCATAAAGACATTACTGCATACCAACAGCCCAATGCTGACGACGATAGGATTCATGACCGACTAGACTACAGAGAACCGCAATATTACGGCGGCGATAGCATAGCGTAAATCCATAAGCTGGCAATGGTATCAAGTGTCTATTTTTTCAAGCGCTCAACTGTCGATAACGTCACTCAAACAATCTACTGAACGTGAGGAGTTGCGGTACCGCAAAATAAAACCGCTGACCATAGAAATCGCAATGGTTCAGCGGCTGTTTTGGCTAACGCCAGATTATACACGAAATGAAAGACCCAAGGCGGCCATCTTATCGGCCATTCCGCGTACATCCTGCGCTTGACCCGCCAACTCATCCACATCTCGCGCATTCGAGTTTGATGCAGTTTTTATGTTAATCAAACTCTGGCTGATCTCTTTAGCCACCACGCTTTGCTGCTCAGCGGCGGTCGAAATATGGATGGCGGAATCATCAATCGCTTCTACCGCTTGATTCAGCGATTCGATCTCAGCACGCGCTTCCCGAGTCGATTCAATACAAGATTGCGCTACGTCAGTGCCACTTTGCATGGTTGATTTCAAAAGATGCAGCGCATCAAAGATCTCTTGCATGGAACTTTGTATTCCTTCGACTGCTTTTTGCGTTCTTTGACTGAGTACCCGAACTTCGTCCGCCACTACCGCAAAGCCCCTTCCCTGTTCGCCCGCACGTGCCGCTTCAATTGCGGCATTCAGCGCCAACAAGTTGGTCTGCTCCGCAACCCCCTGGATTTCAGACATCACGTTATCAATGGCGGAGATTTTGTTCGCCATCAGTTCGGTGTTTTGCGCCGAGGCATTCACTTCTTTGGCCAACATCGAAACCTGCTGTTCTGCCGCAATCACTTTCTCATTAGATCGCTGACAGAGTTGAGCAGCAAGATGCACTTGTTCCGATGAAAGTGCGCTGTTTCTGGCCACTTCAGAAATGGTCGCGACCATCTCTTCAACCGCAGTCGCGATGGAGTCGAGATCCTCGTTCTGAATGCGAATGCTGTTGCTTGTTCTGCCGGAGATTTGTTCCAGTGTTTTGACTCGGGTGAGTAAATCCCGACTGGCGTCCAAGACTCGCCCGAGAATAGTCTGATTGCGCCCTTCATCCATCAACAAATGAAACTCGGCTTGATTGGACGGATTGGTGCAGAAAATCCAACGAGACACACTGTCGTATTGACGCTGAAGTTGTTGGTTAAAGTTCGGATAAACCACCAACTCGTTGTAAAACAGAGTGAAGAAAAGCACAGGAAACAAAAGACTGAGGTAAGCACTATGCAGAATGCTTCCCGCCGTGATCGCCACAGAACAGAGGGCTACAAGCACGAGCTTGAGCTGATTACTGATCACCAAACGGGATTTGACGGGTTTGCTTTGCCGCAGTGCTTGATACGCCATTTCGGCCCTCGCACGTACTTTCGGATCGAGCTGACGCCTTACCGACTGGTATCCAACCAGCTGATTGTGTTCATAAATCGGGGTAACAAAGGCATCCACCCAATAGTAGCGGCCGTCTTTACAGCGATTTTTTACTGCCCCACGCCATGCCGTGCGCTGCTTCAGGTGTTCCCAAAGATCTTTAAACGCCTCTTTAGGCATATCCGGGTGTCGAACCATGTTGTGGTTCTTGCCGATCATCTCTTCACGCTCATACCCCGCGACCTGACAAAACGCGTCATTGGCATAAGTGATCACCCCTCTTGTGTCTGTCGTCGAGACTAACTCCATCTCCTTTCCAAACTTAACCTCTTCGTCAACAATGTGATTATGCTTTTTCATGCTGCCCCCAACTGAGCTCTTTTTTTACAGTATAGGTGCAAATAAGCATATCAATTGATTTTAAAGCTCTGTTTGTTCAATACTCTGATTTATATAGTGATTTCTATCAACACAATTTGTAACAGAATTTAACTTCTTTTAATTCAGCACGATATAAAAATAGTTCGTTAGATAGCGGCACTGAACTACTCAGGGAAAAGTACTAATCCAACCGGTTTACAGGCTTGTTAATTGACTAAGAACGTTCTGAGCGGGTTGCTGCTCTCTTAATCCTGATCACGCTCCTCAATCGGCATTGACCATGGGTCTTCATCGGCATCATGTGAAAACGTTAGCAAGATCTCTAATGAATTGTTTTAGATGGTAAAATTAATACCTATTTTCTTAAACTGCGATGCCAGCAATTGCTTTGTTTTCATTGAGACGGTTTAATAGCGGCAAGCAAAAATGAGGTAGACCATGATCACCATTAAAGAGGTTGCGAAAGAGGCTGGCGTATCCATCGCAACGGTTTCTCGGGTTATTAATAAATCCCCAAAAGCAAGCAAAGCATCGGTAGAAGCCGTTACCCAAGCAATGACTAAGTTGGGCTACCGCCCCAACGCCGCCGCTAAAGCGCTAGTCAGCCAGAGTACCAATACCATTGGCGTATTGGTTGGCGATGTGTCCGACCCGTTTTTCGGAACCTTGGTCAAAGCGGTGGACCAAGTTGCTCGAGAAAACGGCAAACATTTGTTGATTGGCAACGGTTATCACAACGCCGACGAAGAACGTCAGGCGATTGAGTTGCTGATTAATAACCGTTGTGACTCTTTAGTGATTCATTCCAAAGGATTGACCGATCAAGAGTTAGTTCACTTTGCCAACGAAGTCCCCAGTTTGGTCATCATTAACCGCCACATCCCGGAAATCGCTGAGCGCTGCATCTCGTTGGACAATTTCAAAGGGGCCTATTTGGCGACGCGTTTTCTGATCCAAAATGGCCATGAGCAAATCGCCTGTATCGCCTCTAGTCACACGATTGAAGATGCGGATCAGCGCGTGCAAGGCTATCTCGCAGCCCTGCAAGAACACAACATCCAGCTTTCCAACCTGTACATTGAATACGCAGAACCAAATAGCGATGGGGGTGAAAAAGCGATGACCAACTTGCTGAGTAAATCACTGCCTCTAACTGGCATTGTCGCTTACAACGATTACATGGCTGCAGGTGCGCTATCCGTGCTGGATGAAAATGGGCAGAAGGTTCCAGAGCAGGTCTCCATCGTCGGTTTCGATGACGGCTTAATCGCGCGTTATGTTCATCCGCGGCTGACAACGGTACGCTACCCTATCCAAATGATGGCGGAAAGAGCGGCGCAACTTTCTATCGAATTGTCAAAGCAGCAGCCCATTAACGACCAAAGCACGATTCTTTTTTCGCCCACGTTGGTACGACGAGACTCAGTCAAACGTCTGTAGCGCATGAGTTAACCCCTGAAAACGCAGGGCTTAACTCACACTTTCAAAAGGCAAACTGATAACGGGTGGTGAAGTCGTAGTTCTCCTCTGGCCTGAGAATACAACTTGCTTGCGGCCACTCTAAGTGATTTGGCGAATCGGGTAAAAACTGCGTTTCCAGCGCAAGCCCTTGATAATCATGATACTTTTCACCCAATCGATTTGGCGTACCCGCCAGCCAGTTTCCGGTATAGAGCTGCATCGCGGGTTTGTCTGTGACCAGTGTCATTTGCACTTGGCCATCGCTCGACATGACGCGCGCAACAGGCTGCGAAATATCGCGATCTCGCCTAAACAAATAGCTGTGGTCATAACCTTTGGCCAGCTCTTGCTGTGGATCTTGCAAAAGGCGATGAGCAATACGTTTAGGCTGAGAAAAATCAAAACTGGTCTGTTGCACCGGCTGACACTTACCGAGCGGGATACCTGCCGCATCAATCGGCAAAAATAGATCCGCCTCAATCTGCAATTGATGCTCAAGACAAGTGGCACCCTTGTCTGCGCCATCTAAGTTAAAGTACGCGTGATTGGTTAAATTAAGCGGCGTCGCTTTGTCTGTGGTCGCCAAAAAGCGAATGACCATCTGATTGTCTTCACTTAATGTGTAGCAAACTTGCGCATCGACATTGCCAGGGAAACCTTGATCACCATCGCTTGAGTGTAAAGAAAAAGTGACGCTATTGGCTGATTGCGCGGCCACGTTCCAGCGACGTTTGTTAAAACCCTCTTTGCCGCCATGTAAACAGTTACCCGCTTGGTTGGTCGAAACCTGATACTCAATGCCGTCGATTTTAAAGTAGCCATTGGCGATGCGATTTGCATAGCGTCCCACCGTTACCCCCATGTAACTTGCTTGACGCTGGAAATCTTGCATGTTCCCCACTCCGAGCAGGACTTCCCTTCGCTCACCACTCGCCAACGGCAAACGGCAGCTCAACCATGTCGCACCAATATCCATTAGTGTGACCGACATCCCTGAGCAATTGACCAGTTCAATGACACGGACAGGCAACCCATCTTCCGCAGCCTGCTTTGTCATCGACTCTTTGAGTTTCATCATCATAGCGTTCACTTCTTTCTCTACAGCACGGCCATTAAACCTGCGCCCGCTTTCGCTTGGCAGACATAGATAGATGCGTTTAGACCTGTTGCCTGCGGGTATTTCTCTTCGACCACCGCTTTGACAGGTTCGACGAGCGCAGGTGGAACCAGCGCCACCACGCAGCCTCCGAAACCGCCCCCCGTCATGCGCACACCGCCTTGTTCGCCAATCACGCCTTTGACGATCTCAACCAAGGTGTCTATCTCTGTGACGGTAATTTCGAAGTCATCGCGCATTGAGGCGTGTGACTGCGCCATCAGTTCGCCCAATCGTTTCATGTCTTGGGCGCGTAGGGCTTGAGCCGCTTCAACGGTGCGCTCGTTTTCGCTGATCACGTGGCGAGCACGTTTTGCCACCGTTTCATCCAACTGAGCAACTTTTGCCTTGAACTGCTCCATCGTCACATCACGCAGCGCTTTAACGCCGAAACTGCGTGCGGCGTCTTCACATTGCAGACGACGGGTGTTGTATTCACTATCGACCAAGCCGCGTTTTTTGTTTGAGTTGATGATCACCACCGCCATCTCTTCCGGCATGGATACCGCCTCGGTTTCTAAGCTGCGGCAATCTAACAGCATTGCGTGGTTGTCTTTTCCTTGAGCGGAAATCATTTGATCCATGATGCCGCAGTTACAGCCGACAAACTCATTTTCAGCTTGCTGGCCGTTTAGCGCGATCTCCGCTTGGCTGATGTCTAGATGATACAGCTCTTTGAACGTTTGCCCGATAACCACCTCTAAGGCCGCCGATGAACTCAAGCCCGCGCCTTGTGGCACATCACCGCTGACGGAAATATCAGCGCCGCCAAACGGATAACCGCGTGCGAGGAGGCACTTCACCACGCCGCGAATGTAGTTTGCCCACATCTTGTCTGGCTGGAAGAGAATCTCTTGCGTGATGTCGAACTCATCAAGCGCATTGCCGTAATCGACCGAGACCACGCGCACCAGGTTGTCCTCCCGCTTTGCTGCCGCCACAACGGTTTGGTAGTTAATCGCACAGGGCAAGACAAAACCGTCATTGTAATCAGTGTGCTCACCAATCAGGTTCACCCGCCCCGGCGCTTGAATAAGGTGGGTAGGCGTATAGCCAAGCACCGTTTGAAAGGCGCTTTTTACTTTTTGGATCAATTCAGACATTGGACTTCTCACTTCATCTAATTTCAATTTGGGGGAGAATGTCTCACCCAAACATCGCCACGGCGACTGATGTCATGCGCATTGTTGTTGACGATACGCGCTATTTATTGCTCTTTGTAGTGGACATCACTGAGATCGCGTAGACGCTGCGCGGCTTGCTCAGCCGTTAAATCGCGTTGGTTTTCGGCAAGCATTTCATAACCGACCATAAATTTACGCACGGATGCGCTACGCAGCAGTGGCGGGTAGAACAACGCATGCAGTTGCCAGTGGTCAATATCAGTGCCTTCTGCAAAAAATGGTGCGTAGTGCCATCCCATCGAATACGGGAACGAGCATTGGAACAAGTTGTCGTAGCGGCTGGTGAGCTTCTTGATTGCAAGGGCGAGATCATCTCGCTGCGCGTGATTCAACTCACTCATGCGGCGAATATGCGTTTTGGGCAGCAGCATGGTTTCAAACGGCCACGCCGCCCAGTAAGGGACGAGCGCCACCCAGTGCTCAGTTTCGACCACGATGCGCGAGCCGTCTTGCAACTCCGCTTGCACATACTCAAGCAGTAAATTGCGTCCATGCTGTTGATAATACGCTTTCAAGTTCTGCTCTTTGCGTTCAATTTCATTAGGGAGAAAGCTGTTTGCCCATATTTGACCATGCGGGTGCGGCTGAGAACAGCCCATGGTTTCACCCTTGTTTTCAAACGCTTGTACCCAAACATAAGCTTTGCCAAGCTCTTCGATTTGCTCATTCCAGGTGTCAATCACCCCACGAATTTTCTCCACTGGCAGTTCTGGCAAAGTTTTGCTGTGATCTGGGGAGAAACAGATCACTCGGCTAAGGCCGCGCGCCCCTTGGGTTTTAAATAGTGGGTTGTCTGACTCTGGCGCTTCCGGTGAATCTTCTATCAAGGCGGCGAAGTCATTGTTAAACACATAAGTGCCTTGGTAATCTGGATTGACATCGCCAGAGATGCGTTCGTTGGTCGGGCAAAGGAAACACTTTTCATCGTAGCTGGGCAGTGTCGTTACTGCTGGTTTCTCATCAGCACCGCTCCAAGGACGCTTTGCACGATGGGGAGAAACCAGTATCCATTGCCCAGTTAATGGGTTGTAACGACGATGAGGATGGTCCACTGGATTAAATTCAATATTCGGCATCTTACTTACTCAATGTTATGTAAAACCGTCGCCTTGCGACGGAGAAATATCAGTACCCTTGCGGATTGTTCGATTGCCACTTCCAAGTGTCTGCGGCCATTTCCGCTAAGGTGCGAGTCGCCTTCCAACCCAACTCACGCTCAGCTTTCTCGGTGCTGGCCCAACACTGCGCGATGTCGCCCGGACGGCGCGGGCAAAGCTCATAGGGCACAGCTTTACCACTCGCTTTAGAAAAAGCATCAACCATTTCTAAGACACTGGAGCCCTGACCCGTACCGAGGTTGTAAATGTGTAGGCCCACTTTTCCACCCACCTTTTGCAAGGCCGCGATATGTCCATCAGCCACATCCATCACGTGAATGTAGTCACGCACGCCAGTGCCATCGACTGTTGAGTAATCGTTTCCATAGATCGACAGTTTCTCGCGTCGGCCAACCGCCACTTGCGCAATAAACGGCATCAAATTATTCGGAATTCCTTGTGGATCTTCTCCCATCAAGCCAGATGGATGCGCCCCTACTGGGTTGAAGTAACGCAATAAGGTGATGCTCCAATCTTTCTCGGCGTAGTAGAAGTCGCTTAAACACTGCTCTACCATATGTTTGCTACGACCATAGGGATTAGTGGTTGCCCCAGTAGGAGAAGATTCGGTAACCGGGACTTGTGCAGGATCGCCATACACCGTCGCCGAAGAGCTAAATATCAGGCTCTTTACACGCGCTTTACGCATGCAACGAGCTAACACCAAAGATCCATTGACGTTGTTGTCGTAATAGTCTAGTGGTTTACTCACCGATTCTCCGACCGCTTTTAAACCAGCAAAGTGAATCACTGCCTGAATATCATGCTGACGAAAAAGAGAATCGAGAAACGCTTCGTCACGAATATCGCCTTGATAAAAAGTCGCAGGTTCACCGCTTAAGGTTTCAATACGCTCTAACACCGCAATGTTTGCGTTGCACAGATTATCGATGATGATCGGTTTTATACCCGCTTCAATCATCTGCACACATGTGTGGCTACCGATATAGCCGATCCCACCCGTTACCAGTACGTTCACTTGTTATCTCCACCTTGTGCTTATCTCATCTCGGCAATGCTACTTCAGCCAGCCAAATGCTTTGTTACTGACAGTTTAACAATGAAGTGATTGGTGGGTCCGTGATCAAAGCCGCAAAGTGTAAACGTTTCCATCTGCATTTAAATCTTGTGGAGGTGCGGCTCAATATTGATTCATCGTGAAGCGAGAGCGAGCAAAAAAAAAAGCCAGCGGGTCACGCCGCTGGCTCAATCATGGACAAAAGGTTGAAAGCTTACTGCGCTGAAACGGGCTCAACGGCGACGTGATCTTGCTGCATGAGCTCCGGCGTAAAACCTTCATGCAAACGGTAAAAACGCCAATAAACGATGCCACTGAGCACCATCATGATGGCGGGAAAGCCGATCATCATAAACTCTAGTCCTGCGATCGTGGCCGCCGATTGCGCCACATTCGGTTGATAACCCACCACGGAAAGGCCAATACCAACAATGAAACCGCCAGCTGCACCCGCGAATTTAACCAGCATGGTCTGCACCGAGAAGATAACACTCTCACTGCGACGGCCCGTTTTATGTTCACCATAGTCAACCACATCTGCCAGCATCACGGTTTGCAAGGCGTTGGCGATACCGACACCAAATTTAATCGCCGCGCCAGCCATCCCTATCATCAATGCGTTGGCTGGTGCAATAAAGCCCATCAGCAGTAAGAGCACGCAAGAAAGCACCGGGAAGCCGCAAGCAATCAGCCAGAGATTTTTCCGTGGTAAGGCTGCGGCGATACGTGGGAACAAAAATACCCCAGCCACTTCAGCCACGCCCGCCACCATCATATACACGGGGAATAGATCCGCATCGCCAAGGGCATAGGAGAAGTAGTAAATCGCGAAACCGCCCACCAATAGGTTAGCAATTTGGAATGAGAGCACAGTACCAATCAAGGCTTTCAACTGATCGTTTTTACCAATAATGGTCAGCACATCTTTAAAGTTAAATTTTTCTGCCGAAGGCGTTTTGACTGGCACCGCTTGCTCTTTCACGTTTCGTGCAATCAAGAAAGCACTCATCACAAACAGCACTGCAATCAGCATCGCCACGTTAAAGAAACCATCGCCTTGATTGCCATTGCCCAACTCACCAACAATATGCAGACCATACGTTCCGGTAATAAACCAAGCTAGGCTCGCAAACAGTCGTGGCCACACCACCAGTTTTTCGCGCTCTTGACGTGAACTCGACAGCGCTGGGATCATCGACCAGTAAGGGATATCCATAATGGTATAGGTCAGCCCCCAGAGGATGTAAGCGGCAGCGGCATAGATGTACAGCGCTGTGCCTTCAAACATATGTGTACTAAAAAGGCCAACCAACACAATCGCGTTTAGCAGTGTGCCGATCACAATCCATGGACGGAATTTACCGAATTTGGAACGGGTGTTATCGACAATCACCCCCATCATCGGATCGGTGACCGCATCGATAATCCGTGCGGCTAAAAAGATCGTACCGACGAAAGCGGCCGATAAACCAGCCACATCGGTGAAGTAGAACATTAAAAAGATGTAGATGGGCGCGCAGGCAAAATCTTTGCCGAGCGCACCCAAGCCGTAGGAGAGTTTGGTTTGTAGAGTAATTTTATCAGACATAATCAATCCTTAATGCCATTTAACTAACCCCATCTCCGAGGTTACGTTGGCGGTTTGTATTTATCGTTCGTATGGAATTTAGCGACTAAGCGGATGGGTTACTGTGATCGGCCATGACTTATTGGAAACGTTTACAATAAATATATCAAAATGAGATCCAACGCAGGATTAGGTACTTGAACAAGCCGCAAAATCCGCAGGGTAAGCGCATAGATAACGCATAAGTGCTAGTGTGATCGATTACATTATTCGCCGAGAAAAGCACAACGCCAAACGGCAGGTTGCTCATTTGGCGTTGTGTTACCTCTCAGATCGAGAACATGGATAGGAAACTCAGGATGGCACTCGCTCGAATCGGACCAACATCGCGCTTTCGGCATCCAAAATCGGCATGGTTAACCCGACCGTCTCACACCACGCCCCAGACAGCTCACAGCCTGATTCTGTCCAGGGCGGCTGATAGTTCACTATCTCTTGATAGTTGCTCGGCTTATCCAACACCGTCACCCGGTAGATCGCTTCTGCGGCTAATCCCGGCAGGCGAAAATGACCGCTCAGCGAACTGGTTGGCATCGCCAGTTGAGCGATCAAAACCACCGCTTCGGATTGGTCATTGGCAACCACGGCATGAATTTGATGAGCGTCATCGTCACTGGGCACCCGCCACGTTTTGCCACTGTGCAGTAGCGGACGCAACATTTTGTGCAGCTCAATATAGCGCTCAAAACCCTGCTTTTCAGCTTGCTCTTCTTTGACAGGATCAAGCTCAATCCCCATGTGGCCAAAGAGTGCCGTCAGTCCACGAAATTCGATACTGTGACGGCGACGCGTGCTATGACAATGGCTGGCACCAATATGGCTACCCATCACCTCAGGAGGGAAGAAATAGCTCATGCCTCGCTGAATGGTTTGCCGTTCCAGCGCATCGTTGTTGTCTGAAGGCCAAAAACGGTGAGTGCGTTTTAACACCTCAAAATCAATCCGACCTCCACCCGCCGCGCAAGATTCAATCTCCACCTGAGGATGTTTGGCACGCACTTTATCCACCAATTGGTAGTAACGCACAGTTTGCTGATGCGCTGCCGCTCGGCCGAAATGCGCAGGCTGAACCACTTCACGGTTCATGTCCCATTTGATATAGGCAATGTGGTAAGTCAACAAGAAATGATCCAAGCGCTCAAATACGTAGTGGAACGCCTCATCATTTTGCAGATCGATCACATACTGATGACGACCGGTTGGCTGCTCATACCCCTCGATGGCCAGCAACCAGTCTGGATGTGTGCGGAACAAGTCCGAATCTTTGTTGATCATCTCAGGTTCAAACCACAGACCAAACTCCATGCCGAGTTGGTTGACCCGCTCGATGATCGGCTGCAAACCATTTGGGTATTTCGCCTCACATAAGAACCAATCGCCAAGCCCAGCTTTGTCACCATTACGTCCTTTAAACCAACCATCATCAATGATAAAACGCTCAACACCCATCTGCGCCGCTTGTTCCGCCATGGAAAGGATGTAGTGCGGATCATGGTCGAAATAGATGCCTTCCCACGTGTTCAGATGGATCGGGCGCGGCTTGTTTTTAAAATCGTTTGGCAAGATAACGTGACGAACGTGCGCGTGAAAATGGTGGCTCATGCCATTAAGGCCCATATCGCTGTAGCTAGCGTACAGCCAAGGAGTGGTCACGCTCTCCCCTTCGTTAAGCGCCACTTCACCAGGCAGATAAATCACTTCTGCCTGTATAGCGCGTCGACCATCCGCTTTGACATCGACGCGTAACCTGTGGTTTCCACTCCAAGCAAAGTGAAAGCCCCACACATCGCCACTCATTTCATCAAAATGGCGAGTGCCGACCACCAGAGCCGGATAGTGCTCATGGGAAGTGCGCCCGCGGCGGTTCTCCTGTTGATAACCGCCTTGCAGCAAAGGCTGGCGAACGGTTTGAAACTCATGCACCCAGCGCCCGTAATAAGTCATCAGTTCCTTGGCTCGTGCAGGCAAAGGCAGCGTATTGGCCAAACGGTTGACTTGATACACCCCAGTTTTGATGTTGGTTAAAGTGTGGCGCGTTTGCAGCACGTCATGCTCATCGAGTAGAAGCTCCGTAGTTAGCCGCAAGCCAGCAACACAATCGTCACTTTCAATCAGCACTCCGTTTCGGCCTTGTTCAACTTGGTGAATAACGAATACCGGAGCCCAATCTTGGCCATCACGATGCCCTTCTACGCCTGGGCTGCTGAAAATGCCTCGCCCAAGTTCGGGGCTGAGCGTCATTGCGACATCATTATCCAAACGTCCATAAGGGACAGGCCGCGATAAAGAGAGCGTTTGTTCCGCCAACTCGCCGCCGATTTTCTTCCCCCAGTGCAAAATTTCTGCGTATTCTCCCAACTCCAAAACGATCTGCGTCTGCTGGCCACAAAGCGTAATGATTTTTTTGTCTACCATATTGATTAACCCATGATTGGTGATGCGAGCATGATAACCAACGCAGAGATTCTTTCTGTGAGCCAGTGCAAATCAGTGGAAACGATTACAAACAAGGGTCGTGAATGATGAAATAACCAACAACCATGCACCAACCAAAGTAGAGATACTGAATTCCGCCTGATTACCCGACTTCATACTCCTCAACACGCTTGGTGCTCACACTGGTCAACTCTTATTCTCACGGAACTGAGCCATTTATGGCAGTATAATTTGATCTGCATCACACGGTTTTTGCTGAAATGGTCATGCTAACAAAAATGCCACACACATCATGAAAACGTTTCCAAACTATCTTTACAATCTTATACTGGTTAGCACACCGCCAATACGCTTTACTTGTGCCAATCGACGCAGACGATTTGCTCTGAGTAAGTAGAGCCATTTGAATTCCAAGATACGTAGGCAAACTATGACTGCATTTTCATCTATTCTCCAACGACGCGACTGGGAGAACCCGCAATCCGTCAATATTCACTGCCTTAAAGCGCACAGCCCACTTTCTAGTTTCCGTGACACCATGCACGCTCGGGATGGCATACATGCTCAGCGTCGTTCGCTTAATGGTCGGTGGAAGTTCAAGCTGTTTGATGCACCAGAGCAAGTCGATGCTCAGTTCATGCAATCTGATTTTAATGACACCGATTGGGAGGAGATAGTGGTTCCTTCTAACTGGCAGTTACAAGGCTATGACAAACCCATTTACGCCAACGTCAAGTACCCGTTTGAAGTGAATCCTCCGTATGTTCCGAGTGACAACCCAACCGGATGTTACCGCGTCACTGTGGCACTTTCACCTGCCGATCTGGCACACACGCAACGCATCATCTTCGATGGGGTGAATTCAGCGTTTCATCTCTGGTGCAACGGTCGTTGGGTTGGCTACAGCCAAGATAGCCGCTTGCCCGCAGAGTTTGACCTCACTCCGTACCTGATGGCTGGCGAAAATACCTTGGCCGTGATGGTGATCCGTTGGAGCGATGGCAGCTACCTTGAAGATCAAGATATGTGGTGGCTGAGCGGCATTTTCCGCGATGTCACCTTGCTGTCCAAACCGCAACACTGCATTGAAGATGTGTTTATCACTCCAGATTTGGACGCTTGCTATCGTGACGGTTGGCTATCGATTGTCACCACCCTTTCCGCGCCAGACACTTACCAAGTGCAAGTGCAGCTGTTTGAGGGTGAAACGGCCGTGACGGCGGCGAGCATTGACCGCCCACACAACCGCCGTATTGATGAGCGAGGCACCTATAACGATGTGGTTTTCCAAACACTGCACTTGCGCGAGCCAAAGAAATGGAGTGCAGAAACGCCCCATCTGTATCGTTTGGTGGTCTCTCTTTTGGATGAAAGCGGCGAACACATAGAGAGTGAGGCTTATCACGTCGGTTTTCGTAAAGTGGAGATCAGCGCTGGTCAGTTGAAGCTCAACGGAAAACCTTTACTGATCCGCGGCGTCAATCGCCACGAGCATCACCCAGAGCTGGGCCATGTGATGACGGAAGAGGATATGGTCCGCGACATCTGCCTGATGAAGCAATACAACTTCAACGCCGTACGCACCGCGCACTACCCGAACCACCCGCGTTGGTATGAGTTGTGCGACCAGTATGGCTTGTATGTGTGCGATGAAGCCAACATTGAAACCCACGGCATGCAGCCGATGAATCGCTTGTCGAGCGATCCGCAATGGGCGCATGCGTACATGAGCCGATACACACAAATGGTGCTGCGCGATAAAAACCACCCGTCAATCATCATCTGGTCTTTAGGTAACGAATCGGGCCACGGTAGCAACCACAATGCGATGTATGCGTGGTCGAAAAACTTCGATCCTTCTCGCCCTGTGCAATACGAAGGTGGCGGTGCCAACACCAGCGCCACCGACATCATTGTACCGATGTACGCCCGGGTTAATACCACGATTGAAGACGATGCGGTGCCCAAATGGCCGATCAAACAGTGGATTTCACTGCCCAATGAAACCCGTCCGTTGATATTGTGCGAATACGCCCATGCGATGGGCAACAGCTTAGGAAACTTCAACCAGTATTGGGAGGCGTTTCGCCAATACCCTCGCCTGCAAGGTGGTTTTATTTGGGATTGGGTAGACCAAGGCCTTAGCCAATGGGATGAAAACGGCCAACATTTTTGGGCTTATGGCGGCGACTTTGGCGATGAAATCAACGATCGCCAGTTCTGCATTAACGGTTTGGTCTTCCCTGATCGCACTGTGCATCCTACCTTGGAAGAGGCCAAATATTGTCAGCGCATGATCACTGTGTCACTGCAAGAGCAAACCCACGGATTGTACAGAATGCGGGTAACGAACGAACATCTTTTCCGCGCAACCGACAACGAGCAGTTGAACTGGTCACTGTTGGAAAATGGTCAAGCAATTCAATCTGGTTCACTCGCTCTCGATCTGCCAGCCGACAGCCAAGCAAGCTTTGATATCGCGCTCAACTTTAGCGCAAAATCAGGCGCCAGATATCACCTCAACACCGACATCATGCTGATAGAAGCAACACCTTGGGCAGCCGCAGGTCATGTCATTGCTAGCGAACAGTTTGCGTTGCGCAATCACGCCTCACTCACATTACCAACGCTGGAAAACCAACCTGCGCCATTGCTCACCCTGCAAGGCGATACGATGATTGTCACCAGCCGAGATGAAAAACATCAGTGGCACTGGGATAAGCAAACGGGTTTGATGACAAAATGGACGGTAGACGGCATCGCACAACTGCTTGCCGCGCCAGAAGAGAACTTCTTCCGCGCCCCGCTGGATAACGACATCGGCGTGAGTGAAGTGGACAATATCGACCCGAATGCATGGGTATGCCGTTGGCAGATGGCTGGCATTGGTCAATGGCAGCGCGAATGCATCGCTTGTCACAGTGAAATGCGTGCACAAGCGGTCATGGTGAGCTCGGTTTTCACCTACCACTTCAACGGTAATATTCAGGCCATCACGACTTGGACCTACACACTCAGCAATGATGGTGAGATGCAACTCAGCGTCGAAGTGAAACTGGCTGATAGCCTTCCGCCGATGCCACGTATCGGTTTAGAGCTGCAACTGCCGCTCAATGAGCCAAACACGCTGATCACTTGGCAAGGTTTAGGCCCATTTGAGAACTACCCTGACCGTTTGGCCGCCGCCCGTTTTGCACTGCACAGTCAAACACTTGAGCAGATGCACACGCCTTACATCTTCCCGACCGACAATGGCTTACGCTGTGGCACACAGTGGTTAAAAGTTAACCAACTGGTCATTTGTGGCGAGTTCCAGTTCAGCGTCAGTCAATACGCGCAGCAGCAATTGGCACAAGCCAAACATACTCATGATTTGCAAGCAGAAGAGAAGATTTACCTGCGTCTTGACCACCAACACATGGGCGTGGGTGGCGATGACTCTTGGAGCCCGAGCGTGCATCCAGAGTTTCAACTGACAGACAAACGCTATTGCTATCGCCTGAGCTTACAACCGTGTGAAGGGTAAGTTCTCAATTCAAGTAAACCCAGCGCTTCTCGATTAGAACAGCGCTGGCATCCTCTCGCCTCAGCACACCAATGTAAACGTTGTTTTTGCAACGTTTACATTTGTATAAAAACCACACTCAAATCACAAAAGTCTTACAAAAACTCACATTTATTTACCAGTTTTATGGAAATTTTAGCTACCTCACATTAATTGACTCGATTGTCACTATACTCAATCAGGTAAACGTTTTCATACCCCAATCAAGTTAATCTTGTCGAAAACGGATTACCCTACATAAATCAATAACAATTCGGGATTTTTCTATGAGAAAGGCTACTCTACTTGCTCTGCTGACTGCTGGTTTAGGCTTTGGAACACAAGCATTCGCAGATACGACTCTTGGATTCACTATCTACAAATACGACGACAACTTCATGTCGGTTGTCCGTCAGGCGATCGAAAAAGAAGCGGCGGGCGACAAAAAAACCCGTGTGCTGATGAACGATTCGCAAAACAGTCAATCAATGCAAAACGACCAAGTCGACGTCATGCTAGCGCGTGGTGTTCAAGGATTGGCGATCAACTTGGTTGACCCTGCCGCTGCGGAAACCATCATCAAGAAAGCCAAAATGGACGATGTTCCCGTGGTGTTCTACAACAAAGAACCGAGCCCAGAAGCGTTGGCGAGTTACGATAAAGCCTACTATGTCGGCACCGACTCCAAAGAATCTGGCATCATTCAGGGTGATTTGATCGCCCAGCAGTGGAAAGCGAACCCAGCGTGGGATAAAAACGGCGATGGCGTACTGCAGTACGTGATGCTTAAAGGAGAACCTGGCCACCCAGACGCAGAAGCTCGCACCAGTTACTCGGTACAAACGATTAACGAAAACGGCATCAAAACCGAAGAGCTGCACATGGATACAGGCATGTGGGACACCGCCATGGCGAAAGACAAGATGGACGCTTGGCTCTCTGGTCCAAATGGCAGCAAAATTGAAGTGGTGATTGCCAACAACGATGGCATGGCGATGGGCGCTATCGAAGCCCTGCGCGGCGCTGGCGTTAAACTCCCTGTTTACGGCGTTGATGCACTGGCCGAAGCGCTGGCACTGGTTAAATCCGGTGATATGGCGGGCACCGTGCTCAACGATGCCGAATCTCAAGCGAAAGCGACGTTTGAGCTTTCACGCAACTTAGCTGAGGGCAAAGCACCGACCGAAGGCACACGCTGGCAGCTGAATAATAAAGTCGTCCGTGTCCCTTATGTCGGCGTCGACAAAAACACACTTAACTAAACGTTGTACTGGGGAAGCCTCTCTTCCCCAGTTTTTCTTTCTCGCTATGTCGTTAGAACACATTTCTGTTGTCCGTTCATTAAAGAAATAAAGAGAAGCTATGGTAAGTCAAACGCATGAATTCCTGTTAGAAATGACGGGGGTAAGTAAAGAATTTCCTGGCGTAAAGGCATTAGATAACGTTAATTTAAAAGTCCGCCCCCATTCTATTCATGCCTTAATGGGTGAAAACGGCGCAGGAAAATCCACGTTACTAAAATGCCTTTTTGGCATTTATGAAAAAGATGCCGGAAATGTTCTTTTCTTGGGAAAAGAAATTAATTTTTCTTCTTCTAAAGAAGCATTAGAGTCGGGTGTTTCCATGGTTCACCAAGAGCTAAACCAAGTTAAGCAGTGCTCGGTGATGGATAATATCTGGCTAGGTCGCTATCCGAAAAAAGGATTTTTTGTTGATCACGACAAAATGTATCGTGATACCAAAAAGATCTTTGCCGAACTCGATATTAATATTGATCCCAAGGTGAAAGTCGCCACCCTTTCTGTTTCACAAATGCAAATGGTTGAAATCGCCAAAGCGTTTTCCTATGACGCCAAAATTGTGATCATGGATGAACCGACATCATCGCTGACCGAGAAAGAGGTCAGTCACCTGTTTACCATCATCAATAAGCTTAAAGAGAAAGGGTGTGGCGTGGTGTATATCTCGCACAAAATGGAAGAGATCTTCGCCATTTGTGACGAAATTACTATTTTACGCGATGGGCAATGGGTCGATACAAGGCCACTGAAAGGGCTCGACATGGACCAAATCATCGCCATGATGGTTGGTCGCGAACTCACTCACCGCTTCCCAGAAAAAACCAACACACCCAAAGAGGTAATTCTCGAAGTCGAAAACCTGACTGCACTAAACCAGCCCTCGATCCAACAGGTATCCTTTGAGCTTAAAGCGGGGGAAATCCTTGGCGTAGCAGGGTTGGTTGGTTCTCGTCGTACCGACATTGTCGAAACCATTTTTGGCGTGCGTGAGCGCAGTGATGGCCACATTCGTTTGCATGGGCGAGAGATGAAAAACCGCGACGCCCACGAAGCGATTCAAAACGGCTTTGCTTTGGTTACCGAAGAACGTCGTTCCACCGGTATCTATGGCAACCTTGACATCACGTTCAACTCACTGGTGGCCAATGTCGACGAGTACAAAACCAAAACTGGGCTACTTAGCGACAAAAAAATGAAGAGTGACACGCAATGGGTGATTGACTCAATGCGGGTAAAAACCCCCTCTCATCAGACGCACATCAGTTCTCTTTCTGGCGGCAACCAGCAAAAAGTTATTATTGGTCGCTGGCTATTGACTCAGCCTGAAATATTGATGCTAGATGAGCCAACGCGCGGTATTGACGTTGGGGCTAAATTCGAAATCTATCAACTTATTCTTGAACTGGCGAATAAGAATAAAGGCATTATTATCATCTCCTCAGAAATGCCTGAACTTATTGGTATCACAGATAGAATATTGGTGATGAGCAATGGCCGCGCCGCTGGCATTGTTAATACGAAAGAAACTTCACAGAATGAAATATTAGAACTGGCTTCTCGCTACCTCTAGGAAATAAATTATGGACGCGATTAAATCTTTTGCTTTGAAGCATTTAAAAGAAAGCGCAATTTATGCTGTGCTACTTATTCTACTGGCGGTGATTGTCATTCAAGAACCCTCGTTTTTGAGCTTACGAAATTTAAGTAATATTCTTACTCAGTCTTCTGTTCGAGTGATTATTGCGCTTGGTGTTGCCGGACTGATTGTGACCCAAGGCACCGACCTTTCCGCAGGTCGCCAGGTGGGTTTAGCGGCGGTAATTTTTTCCACCCCACTGCAATCAATTGATAATGTTAACAAAGTCTTCCCTGGAATTGGCGAAGTACCGATTGTGGCGGTCATTCTGTGTGTCTGTCTGATCGGGGCGATTATCGGATTAGTCAACGGTGTGATCGTCGCGTATCTTAAAGTCACGCCGTTTATTGCCACGTTAGGCACCATGATCATCGTCTACGGCATCAACTCGCTCTACTATGACGCAGTTGGCGCTTCACCGATTGCTGGTTTTGACGAACGCTTCACTGCTTTTACCCAAGGCTTTATTCAACTCGGCGGTTTCCGTTTCTCATATATCACCTTCTACGCCATTATCGCCATCATCTTTATGTGGGTGCTGTGGAACAAAACCGTTTTTGGCAAGAACATCTTCGCCGTTGGCGGCAACCCAGAAGCGGCCAGAGTATCCGGTGTTAATGTGCCGCTCACGCTACTCAAAGTCTACGCGCTCTCCGGTGTGTTGTACGCTTTTGGCGGCATGTTAGAAGCGGGACGTATCGGCAGTGCCACCAACAACCTTGGCTTCCTTTACGAGTTGGATGCGATTGCGGCGTGTGTCGTCGGTGGAGTCTCTTTTGCTGGCGGTGTGGGCAGTATCGCCGGGGTTGTCACCGGGGTGCTGATTTTCACCGTGATCAACTACGGCATGACTTACATTGGCGTCAGCCCATACTGGCAATACATCATCAAAGGCTCGATCATCGTCTTCGCAGTGGCACTCGATTCGATGAAATACGCCAATAAAAAGTAAGCTTGTCGGCATCGCTCAGAGTCTCTGGCGATGCCGTTTTTACTTCGCCCTGCGTGGCTTTATCTGTGCGAATTCTTTATCTGCACGAATTTGGAGCCCATCTTTTCGCGACTCTCAGTCGCCTCAGTGCAGTGCCCCGTTAACAGAAATCGCAGAACCGCTTCGCGACGGCACTACATCAATACGCTGCGCCATTTGCTCTTTCATTTCCGCGACATGGGAAATCACCCCGATCATCCGCCCACTCTGCTGTAAATCCACCAGCGTTTGCACTGCCAGATCGAGCGATTCCGGATCCAAGCTGCCGAATCCTTCATCGATAAACAGCGTCTCGAGGCGAATACCACCACTGTAAGATTGCACCACATCCGACAAACCGAGCGCTAAAGAGAGCGCCGCCATGAAGGATTCTCCGCCAGATAAGGTAGCGACGTCGCGCGATTTGCCGGTGTAACTGTCTTCCACCACTAGATCTAAGCCTCGCCCCGCCACGCCTTTAAAGCCGTCGGTTTTGCGGCTGAGGATGTATCGACCACGACTCATTAAGCTCAAACGTTGCGACGCTTGGATCAACACATCATCCAGCAGCACGCCAAGCACAAAGCGATGTAAACTGATTCGGCTGCCCGTTTTACCACTGGCGACATCGTAAAGCGTACCGTAAACCTTGTATTCCTCTTCAAGGCGATGATTGTGTTGGTGTAACTCGGCGATCTTGCGCTGCACACTTTCCAGTTTGGTGACCAGAGAGCGTACACTATCTTGCTCATTTTTGACTTGCAGATAGCGCTGCTCACACTCTGTCACCGCCAGCTCTTGCTGCGCCAGCTCAGGCGGCTGCTTATCTTGCAATCGCTGCTGAAAATCCTGATAAGTCTGCTGCAAACGGGTGGTTTGCAGTTGGAACTGCTCCAACTCTTGCTTCCATTGCTCCAACTGGCTGGGCTCTGCCCGCTGCGCCAAATAGTGCTGCTCGTCGCTAAAAGCTGACGCGTCGAGAGCCTCACGCCAAGCCAATTGATGTTGTTCACTCCGATGCTGCATTTGCGACAACATGTCGCTGTGCGCTTTTAGTTCACTACGCAGTGCCGATAGCGTTTGTTTTATCTCATCAAGGCGTTTTTGACTGCGATCTTTAGCTTGTTGCCATGTATCAATCTGTTGGCTGAGTATGGCAATTTTCTGCTCAACCAAAGTCACGTCGCGCCATTCGCTGGCGATCTGCTGACTAAATTTGCTTAGCTGTTCACGCTTTTCTTTTAACGTCGCAGAGGCAGAAATGAGTTGTTGGGTGAGCTCTTTCTCCATGGCATCACCTTTGCCACAGCGCTCGATCAGTTGCTGGACATTACTCTCCAACTGAGCGAGGTTGATCGCTTGCATTTTTTTGAGCTCGGCTTGCAGCTCCAGTAACTGGGCTTGCAGCGCCTCAATTGAGGTATCCAATAAGGCGCCCAGCTGTGCTGCGCTTTGTGCCACCGCTTCTTGCTGTTGAGTGATTTTAGACAGGTGTAACGCCAGCGCATTCTCGCTCTGGTTAAAAACGGCGAGCACGTTTTTCTCCCGCTCGCGTGCCTGCTCCACTTGCACTTTACTAACTGGCTCTCCGACAAAGGTCGCTTTAGCCGGATGCTCTCGGCTGCCACAGACCGGGCAAGAGTCGCCTTGGCTAAGACGTTCAGCAATGATCGCCGCTTGTTCATTGTGCCAGCTCAGCTCAATCCGATCGGCACTTTGCTGAGCGTTTAACCAGTGCTGCTTTGCCTGTTGTTGCACCTGCTGCTTGGCTTGCGTCTGCGAGTGCAAATCGTGCAAACCTTGCTGAAGTTTCAGGTGGTGCGTGTAGTCGTTGATCTGGCGTTTCAGCTCCCCTTCACGCGCTTCAAGCCGTGGTTGCTCCGCCAATGCCTGCTTGCCTTGGTCAAAAGCGCTGGTGGCCGATTGCAGCTCTTGCTGCATCACCGCTTTGTGCGCTTGTACGCGTTGCAATTGATGCTCAAGCTTTTCTACTTCTGCGCCCAAATGGGCAATCTCTTGTTCAAATTGCGCTTTTTGCGTCAGCTTGGCCTTGGCGGTTTCTAAGGCAAACTTTTCTTGCTGTAGATCAGGAATACGTTCGACTTGTTGCTGGGCCTGAGTTAATTGCTGCTCTAACTCATTCGCTTGCTGTGTTGCACTGCTTAGTGAAGCATTAAGCTCATCAATCTTGCTTTGCTGTTGAACAATATCGTTAAGGATACTCTTCCACTGATGATAAGGCCCATCGAGTTGCTGCGCTTGGCGGGCATGCTCAAGCTGCAGCGCTAAAGCTTGCATCGACGTCTTTTTGGCCAGATGAGTATCGAGCGCACTTTTCGCTGCCGCCTGTTTATTGAACTCTTCCAGCAAGGATTTGGCCGCAATCAGGGCTTGCTTGGCGTCGTTGTAGCGGCCTAAATGTTGTTGTTCTTGCAAGTTCAACTCAGTGAGCGCACTTTGCTGCTCTTTCAATGTCTCTGTCAGAGACGATTCATCGCTGACCTCAGCCACATCCAGCGCACCACGGATCTGCTCATCGAACTTCTCTTTGGCGCTGCTGATCGCCTGCGCTTTCTCTTTCAGGGCAAATTCAATGCGTTTGTATATTTCCGTTTGGAACAACTGACCAAATATCTCTTCACGCTCTTTGGAACTCGCAAGCAACAGTTCGCGAAATTTCCCTTGGGGTAGCACCATCACTTGGCGAAACTGAGTCTCGCTCAGACCAATCAACTCAGTTACTTTGCCTTTCACTTCGTTGGTTTTGGCGGTGATCAGTTTCTCTTCGTCATCGAGTAAATAGAGCGACGCGGTGTGTTTTTTCACCGTCGTCCCTTCGCCACGCGCTTTGGCCGCTTCTTGCTCTGGCGAACGTTGAACGCGGTAACGTCTGCCGTGCAAGGCAAATTCGAGAGTCACTTCGGTCGGTGTTTTCACATCGGCGAGGTCACAGCGCATCTGCGCGCCCTGCCGTTCGTTGCCCGTGGTTTCGCCATACAAGGCGTAGCAGATGGCGTCCAATATCGAGGTTTTCCCTGACCCCGTTGGCCCGTTGATCAAAAACAGTGGGTTAGATCCAAGTAACGTAAAATCGATCTCTTCACGGCCAGCAAAAGGGCCGAATGCTTGCATGGTGAGTTTGATGGGTTTCATGCTGTTTCACCCTTACTGTTTCAACAAATCTTTGACAATGGCACTGAGCGCCTGATCTTGCGCGCTGCTCAATTCGCTCTCTTGCGCTTCGCGGAAAAAATCACGGAACATATCCGCTTCGCTACGCGCCAGTTTTGCTTGCGCCATTTGTTGTTCAACGCCAATCAACATGCCCGGTTTCTCTAAATGCAAAACGTTCGGATAGACCGCACGAAGCTTGTCCATCGGATTAAGGATCGCGTGCTTATCCAGCAAGCGCACCAATAGGTAATCGTCCGCGTTAGGATCTGTTTTGCCACGTGCAATGATGTCATCCAGTTCCCCCTCTAGCACGCGCATTTCTCGCGGTGCTTTGAACGCGACATGTTCAGCGTTGGCAAATCCGTTTTCATCGAGCGTTACCAGCGTAAATCCTTTCTTTTGGTGCTGCTCGGAAAAGCTGTATTTCATCAGCGAGCCACTGTATCGAATGTGGGCTTCACTGCGCTGCTGCGGCTGATGCAGATGGCCAAGCGCAACGTAATCAAAGCAGCGAAAATAGTCCGCACTAACTCGATCCGAACCACCGATGGAGAGCGGCCGCTCCGAATCACTGCTCTCTCCACCATCCACAAAACAGTGGCTCAGCAGCACATTTTTCTGCGCGTGTTGGAAACGGCCCTTAATCTCTTCAACCAATACTTGGTGCGCTTGGTCGTAGTCTTTCACATCAGCGCCAAAGGCAAAACGCACCTGCTCTGGATCGCTATAGGGCATGCCGTAAAAAGCCACCAGACCCGCTTGCTCACTTTCCAGCACGACGGGTTCCAGCATTTGGCAGAAGTTACTGATGATGTGCAGCCCGGCTTGTTTCATTTGCGAGGCACCAAAACCGAGTCGCTGCGCGCCATCATGATTGCCAGGAATGATGATCATCGGCGTGTTCAGATCGCCGCAAATGCGCGTTACTGTCTGGTCGAGCAACTCCACCGCCGCAGTTGGTGGCACCGAGCGATCAAAAATATCCCCCGCCACGACAACGGCGTCGACCGGATGCTGCGCAATGTATTCAATCAATTGTTCAAGAACGACACTTTGGTCTTCTAGCAGAGAGACGTTGTGAAACTGACGGCCAAGATGCCAGTCTGAGGTATGGATGAATTTCATATATGACCACTTATACCAACGAACGTATAACGAATTGCTCCGTCTTTAGTAGCCGCTAGCATAGCCTGATACAGGCACTATTTCATCGCGCAATATACTTTAATCTCGAGACGAAGCGATTGAAAGCACACTAAATAGACGAAAACGCCCATAGGTTCACGCTTCGGGAGGTAGAGTCATAAAATTTAACACTCCGTGCGGTTACGCCCATTACGTTTGGCTTTGAGCAGTGCGTGATCGGCGCGTTTAAGCACTTCTTCATAACTCTGCGCATTGTCGCTATCGGCAAAACCAATGCTGGCGGTGATAGTGAGATCCGGATCGATATCATCAAAACGGCTCTGCTCGATACGCTCTCTCAGCTGATCAAAATAGGCGTACGGCTGGTCGCCTTGGTACAACAGGGTGAATTCTTCCCCGCCCCACCTTGCCGTTTTTTCAGGTGATTGCGCATAATCTCGCAAAATGTGAGCGATAGCGATGATCGCTTTATCACCTGCCAGATGGGAATATTTATCATTGATTCGCTTAAAGAAATCGATATCCAAGATCGCGACAAAGAAACGCTGCTGATTTTCCTTAGCGTGATTGAAAGTCGCTTTGATCTCATTATCAAAGGCGCGGCGATTCGCCAAGCCAGTTAAGACATCTTCTTTTGACAGTCTTTCATACTTCTCCGCTTGCGCTCGGATCTCTTGCGTTTGCAGTGCCACTTGTTTTTTCAACTGAAGCTCATTGCGTTTAAGCGCGCTTAGCCGCCAGCGAATCGCAGCCACTAGCAGAATCAGTGCTGCCAGCGCAACAGCAATGCGAACTTCCGTGCGCTGCCAAAAAGAGGGGTAGACGGTAAATTGGTACACATGCTGCGCATCATGCCACTCACCGTACGGCGAGCGCGCGCTGATGCACAAACGGTATTCCCCTGGCGGCAGATAGGTGTACTCGACCGTGGTCGCATTGCCTCGATAGGACCAATCGTTGTCAAACCCTTCCAATTTGGTACGGTATTGCAAACGTTCAGACATAACATAGCCAAGCCCGACGTAAGAAAAGGAGACGCGCGTCGTGCCTGCAGGAACGTGACCGCGTGAGTCAACATCGACATTAGTAGAATCAAACTTCACCGATTCGAGCACCACCGGCAGTTGATGTTTGACGTCGTGCGCCAAGCTGTCAGGATGGATCGATGCCGCGCCTTTTGCAGTAGCAAAATAGAGATGGCCCGCCTTAGTGATTATTGCGGCCGGGTTCGAGCCACCGTTTGCCTGACTGCTCGCCATGCCATCATTTTCATCATAGTGCTCAAACTCTAAGCTAGCATACATGCCGTCTGCGACGCGATGTGCCTGCTCGTAGCCAATGCGCCAAATACCTCGGTTACTTGACAACCAGAAATGACCTTGGCCATCGTTGACCACTTGGAAAAATTTGTCGATGGGCAACCCTTGCGGACGCCCAACAAGCGCGGTGGTTTTATCCCGTTGCCGATAGCGCACCACACCGCGATCTGTGGCGATCCACACATAGCCCGGTTCGGTGTAAAAGCCGAAAGCGTATTGGGCGGCTTCCAGCTTGTCTAAATTGAGGCTGGTAAAATGCTCCTCGGCAAGATAACTGACGCCAAGCCCTGTCCCCACCCAAATTTTACCGAACTCATCTTCCGCCAGCGCCATCACATAGTTATCAACCAGCTCGCCATTTTCTTTGCTAAAATAGCGCAAAGCACCGTCTGGTGAACGTTTGATTAAACCCGCGGGCGTTCCAATCCATAAATTATTCTGACTGTCTTGAAGCAGGGCTCGTATTTCATTAGTCGGTAAACCACTATTTTCACTAAGAAATAAACTTAGCTGTCCAGATTGGAACACCATGAGGCCATGTTGGTAGGTGCCAACCCAAGCGCTGTCTGCGCTTCGCTTTGCCAAACTCAACACGGAGAGATTCTCACCGTGACTCGGTACCGCTCGCGCCCCTGCTCTATCCAGCACACTCAAGCCATTACTGCTGCCGATTAGCAGATGATCGTCAGCGACCTCCAGCAGAGTGCGTACATAGTTGCCTACTAAACCTTGTTCTTGAGTCACAGAAACAAAGGGAGCTTCTCGCAAACGGATAATTCCGCCATTGGTGCCGATCCAGATGTTACCTTGCTGATCTTCAAGCCAAGAGAGCACGCGGTTATTCGGCAGCCCTTGACGAACGTCTAGCCATTCCAGCCCATGTGCACTCAAGCGTGCCACACCTCGATTGATAGTGCCAAACCAAATACTGCCCGCGCTGTCTTGCTCAACCACCGTGACCACGGTACTCGCCAGAGCATTCTCTAAAGGGCTCAAGATTTGCCCGTCCCAGCGCCAAGCGCCACGGTTTGTACCCAGTAGAATATCGCCGCTCGGCGCTGATGAGACATAAGAGACGCGCTCAAATTGCGTTGAAGAGAGTTTTTGTGCTGCACTATCGGTTAGGCGATAGAGACCGGCATCCGTTGCCGCAATAATCGCACCAGTCGCATCCTGAGCAAGACGATAAGCGCTCGTATTGGTTAACCGCCATTGGTCCTCGCCATAACGGCCATCCTTGAGATGAGGGCGAAACACCACCCCTTGTCCTTCAATGGCAAACCATAAATTTTGCTGCAAATCGACCAAAATGAAATTAATCAAACCTGGTAACGGGGTTTGCGCATGCCAAGTATAACCTTGCCGAAGTGCTAAACTACCCCGGGCACCGCCTACCCACAAACGATTGGCGCTGTCTGCAGCCAGCGAGCGTGTGCCGGAATCCAGCATATGCGTCTGCGGATTTCGATCAAAACGTTTGAAATTGAGACCATTGTAACGGGCAACCCCTTCCCAAGTGGCAAACCATAAGTAGCCATCTTGCGTTTGAGCAATGGCGTTGATGCTATTGTGGGGTAGCCCCTGATTTGAACTCCAGGTTTCAGAGAAATAATCGGATAGACGTAGTGGCTGAGCAAAAAGAGACGTCGAGAACAAAGCGATCAGCAGCAAAATCGCCAATCGCCTGAACTGCATGCAAGGGTTTGCCCAATTTACTTTACTCATTACGTCTTTTTCCTTCACTGCGGTTTTAAACCAAACGGCAACCAACGAAACCGCCGCAAAACATTATTTATGATAGAAATATAAATTAACTACTAAGCCACAACAATGAAGTGGTGATTTATACGGGCGGTATGGCGTATGGAATTCGCCACCTTGTGACAAAACTCTCATGCTCAGAACAAAACCAGACTCAAGCAAAGTAATAAGGCCAATACATCATTCGACGTTTCGCCAAATACTTCTCTTCGCTCTAAGCTCGTTACACCAATTGGTGGGTTTTTAAAAACACCAACCCAATCGTACAGGTGATGGTCGAAAGTACCGTGGTCAAGGCAATAATGTTTGCCGCTAATGTGGCATTGCCTCCCATTGAGCGCGCCATCACATAACTTGCCGCTGCAACAGGCGAAGCATTCATAAAAAAGAGAATGCCCAGTTCTATCCCGCGAAATCCGAGCAGATATGCGGCGCTGGTCACAAGCACTGGCGCCAAAACCAATTTGTAGCTGCTGGCAAACCAAGTGGGGCGACTTTCATTTTTGAGCAAACTAAAGTTGAGTGAGCCACCCGTACACAACAGCGCCAATGGTAGCGTCATCTTAGACAGGTAGTTACCAGCATCTATCGCCACTTGCGGAACAGGAATAGACAACAAGTAAAATGCGACGCCTGAGAGGATAGCGATGATCAGCGGATTTTTGGTCAGGGTTTTAAACACCACTTTGAGCGCTTTGTCACCGCTATTTTTCCCTTTCGGCGACAAGCAGATCACGGCTTGAACGTTGTAGATAAAAGTGGTCACCGCAACATAGATCGCAGCCAGCGCGACACCCTGAGAGCCATAGGCATTGGCCACATAGGCGATACCAATAATGCCCGTATTGGCGCGAAAACCACCTTGAATCACCACGCCTTGATCGGGGGATGATGTAAACAACAGCTTGACGGATATGAAAGTAAAAATGAAAAAAGCGATATTGGCAACAATGCCAAAATTGACAAAATGACTGGCGGCGGAAAAGTCGTGTTCAGCGCTGACCAGACTGAGAAACAGCATGGTGGGCAAAGTAACTTGGAACACCAGTTTGGAACCGACTTCGATAAACGACTCGTTAATCAATCCGATACGTTTAAAAAACACCCCCAGCAGCAACATCAGACAGATAGGTCCTGTGACCGACAAGGAAAACTGCAACTGAGTTAAAAGTGATTCCATCAAACATCCCGCTGGCAAGTAAATTTGAAGTGACTGATTGTTGTCTCAGCGCAACCTTTCGTCCAGTTATTTTGCAGTTTTTGCAATAATTGCCATACATTCTAAGCGTTAAGGTTCAAACCATTCACCGGCCGTGCCTTTCTAGCAACCCCTGCTTTCCCGCAGACTTTTGCAATAGAAGCTTAAGCAAAATGAGCAATAAACCTAAGCAAAATGGATACCGCAGCCAATCTCAAGTACAATGCTCCACATCCAATTTGCGCAAAGCATTTCTTTTTATGTGAACCGCAAGGTTTCACTTAAAAATCGATAAAGTTAAGGATTTAAATTCCCAATGGTGAACAACTCAATTCAATGGTTTCCTGGGCACATGCACAAAGCCCGCAAAGAGATCGAAGAAGCCATTCCACAAGTCGACGTGATTATTGAAGTGCTTGATGCACGTATCCCTTTTAGCAGTGAAAATCCGCTTATTTCTAAGATTCGCGGTGATAAACCTGTGGTTAAGGTCCTGAACAAACGCGATTTGGCCGACCCAGAACTGACCCAGTTGTGGATCGAGCATCTTGAAAAAGAGCAAAACGTGAAAGCGATGGCGATCACCACCTCTCAAACGCAGGAAGTGCACAAGATCATGGAGCTGTGCCGTAAGCTGGCCCCGCATCGAGAAGAGATCGGCAAAAACATTCGTACCATGATTATGGGCATCCCGAACGTTGGCAAATCAACCATCATCAACACGCTTGCTGGACGAGCCATCGCTCAAACAGGTAACCAACCTGCCGTGACTCGCCGCCAGCAACGTATCAATCTGCAAAACGGGATTGTGCTCTCTGATACTCCTGGGATCTTATGGCCTAAAGTTGAAAACCCGCACAGCGGCTTTCGCCTTGCAGCCACCGGAGCCGTCAAAGATACCGCCATGGAATACGATGAAGTGGCTTTTTACACCGTCGAGTATCTTGCCAAACACTATCCACAAAAACTCAAAGATCGCTATCAGATAGAGCAACTTCCAGAATCCGATGTCGAGCTGATGGAAGAGATTGGCCGCAATCGCGGAGCATTGCGCTCTGGTGGCCGAGTGGACCTACATAAAGCCAGTGAGATCCTACTGCATGAGCTGCGTAGCGGCACTTTAGGGCAGATAACGCTTGAGAGACCCGAGATGATCACTCAAGAGCTTATCGAAGTTGAAATCGAAGCCGCCCGCCGCGCAGAAGAAAAAGCCAAGCAAAAAGAGGATCGTAGAAAACGCTACCTCAAGAACAAGCGCTGAGGCAGAAAAGTCTGTTCTAATGGTTATCACTTATTTTCTCAGGGACGTATTTAACGTCCCTTTTTTATTGCTTTTTATAACCAATCTCTAAGAATTCTATTTAGGTTATACTCCCTAATGGTAGATAAAGATTAAAAGTATCAAATAGGTAACAACTATATTTGCTACTTCTCACAAAAATATAATTATTCTCCAATGACATTCGTTGAATACTGATCGATAAATTACTCGTCAGCTGGCGCTTGTCTGTGTATTTTTATAGAGAATAGAATTATGAATAACATGTTTCCCAAACAGTTACCTGAATTTATAACAAATCGCTTATTATTTCAGGTAGAAGACCTGATTCATAGTAATAAGAGCAAAACACATTTAGTCATGGGCAAAAGCCCAGAAAGTGACTCGATCATCATGCAGAGCAATGATTATTTATCAATTGCTAATCATCCAGAAATCAAACAGGTTCATACTGATGCAATAAATAAGTGCGATGCCAGTGTTGTCATGTCGGCTATTTTTTTGCAAAGTGAAAAGAGCAAACCCAATTTTGAAAAGCAACTCGCCGACTACACTGGAATGTCATCTTGTTTGCTGTCTCAATCAGGCTGGGCAGCCAATGTTGGTCTTTTGCAAACTATCTGTGCCCCGACAACCCCTGTCTACATTGACTTCTTTACCCATATGTCACTTTGGGAAGGAGCACGTATCGCCGATGCGGCCATCCATCCTTTTATGCATAACAACCTCAATCACCTGATTAAGCAGGTTGAACGCTATGGTGCTGGGATCATCATTGTGGACTCTGTCTACAGCACGATTGGCACCGTCGCACCACTAAAAGAGCTATGTGACATCGCCGAACGATATGGGTGCGCCATTATTGTCGATGAGTCTCATTCGTTGGGAACACACGGCCCACAAGGCGCGGGATTGGTCAAAGAGTTAGAGTTGACTGATAAAGTTGACTTTATTACTGTCAGCCTAGCCAAGTCGTTTGCTTATCGGGCCGGAGCCATTCTTGGCCACGATCTCATTTCACAAACTCTGCCGTTTGTTGCCTACCCGGCGATATTCAGTTCTGCTTTGCTGCCATTCGAAATCGACAGATTAGAGAAAACACTGGAGATTGTTCGAGGAAGTGATGAAAAAAGAGCACAAGTCGTGCACTTGGCAAAACAGCTGCGTCTAGGGCTCAAGCAAATCGGTTTTCAGGTTCGCAGCCAATCTCAAATTGTCGCCATTGAAACGGCCGATGAGCGTAATACCGAGCATGTGCGAGACTATTTAGAGGATAATGGTATTTTTGGCTCGGTATTTTGTCGTCCAGCAACGGGGAAAAATAAGAATATCATCCGGTTTTCTATTAACGCATCGCTTAGCGAGCAAGATATAGAAAAAACAATAGCAGTATGCCGCTCGGCTTATCAATCTGGACAATTTATTTTTGTTTAGAAAGCACTCTCAATAAAGAAGAGCTCTGTGGGCTCTTCTTATATCCAATGCGAAATTTTATCTAGTAACTTATTTTTATCGGCTGGTTTTACTAAATAATCAGACATACCTGACTGATTAATTCTCTCCAGTGTCACAGGAGTGCTGTCACCAGTATGAGCAATAATTGGAACATGGGCATATTTTTGATTTGACTGACGGATCTGAATTGACGCTTCTATACCGTCTAATATCGGCATTTCAATATCCATCAAAATGAGATCAACATGATGTTTATCCAGCGCCTGAATCGCTTCCTGACCATCTTCTCTTTGAATCACTTCAAAACCCTGTTTCTCCAACAACAAGGAGGTGAATTTGCGCAGCGAATCATTATCATCAACCACCATAATCACCCGTTTGCCATCGTCGGATTTTCTAACCGGAGCGGGCATGTACGCATCAAAGTTCGCGTCAAACATCAGTCTATCGATAATCTGCGCTGTATTGAGTAACCAAGATTGCGTTTCCACACACAATACTGGCAACGTACTTTGGTTGCGGCGATTCACTATCGCATCTTGATACAAGTAAACAATGCGCGCTTCGGTAAAATGCAATAAAGATTCTAGCTTGTCTAGCTGGCTGTTCTTTAAATCGACCGAGCTCAAATCAAGAAAAATGAGATCATATTCAAACTCATGCTCGGCCATTAAACATGCTTGCTCGGCTGTTTTTACCGTGAGAGCGAAACCACTTGAGCGGGCTGATTCCACCATTTTTTTACACAGGATCTCTTGCTCACTGATAAAAAAGACCGACTTGAGTTTCATCAGCTCATACTTGATTTCACCAACTACTTTAGCTTTCACCAGCGGAAAGGTCAGCGTAAACTCCGTCCATTGACCTTGCTCCGATTGACAAGCGATAGTACCGCCAAAGGATCGCATCACCTTTTTACAAAAAGGCAATCCTAAACCATAGTTGCCACTTTTCCCTGTGGTATAGAAGTCCTTGAAAATATGTTCCATCGAGGCTGGCGCAATTCCCTGCCCGTTGTCTCGCACGATAATCATGTTCTCTGCTTCATCGCGGCTTATCGTAATATCTATGCTGAATACCTCGGGATTGCGATAGTTAAACGCATTTTTAACGAGGTTATAGATGACGTACTTAAGTAGCGTGTGGCTACCAAAAAATTCAAACTGACCTTCTTCGTGGTAACGAATGCACTGCCTGTCTGCCGCTTTTTTATAACTAAAGCTCTCAATGGCATTTTTTACTACCTCATTGGCCGAATGCCGCTTAAAGGTTGAACGAGAGACACGATTTTCATCAATCGAAGTCAAAAGCAGATCAATCGTCTCATTGCCCGAATGAATAATCTTCATCGCTTCTTCACTCACTTCGCGTAACAAAGCGACATCTTTGGCACTTAACGCGTAGCTACTGCGTTTCTCAACTTTATCGTCGGGAATCACCGATTGGATCACATCGATAGAAGCAACCAAGCCACTCAGCGGGTTACGCATTTCATGGGCGATTCCTGCACCAAACGCTTTGGCGATCGAGATCCGTGATTCATGCTCAACTTGATTGCGAAAATAGAATAGGTTGCCAAACAGATAGATAAAGAGAAATATCGGCACATGACGCCAGTCGACGGAAATCACCAGATGGTAGTCATTGCACACATACGCGGCAAGTACTGCCATGCCAACACCGATAAATGTTTGACTAAACATCACCTTAGTCATATGCACTAACAAGATGTGTAAGAAAATCGCTGCCATAAAGGACATGACCCAAACGTTCGACCATTCATTCATCAACAGCATAAAAAAGAAGAAAAACGGCAAACAGGTCGTTATCACTACTAAATAGACGAAAGGCATACGCGTGCGGATCGGCATGGGTAGCCGCTCTCGCAAAACCAGCAGCAAGAACAAACCTGAACAGAGTAGCCTAAGCGGCAGATTCTCGTAAGACTGAGGAAAAAGATGCGTCCAAACCCAGTAGTAGGTCGGAAAGCCGAGAAAACCCATCCAGCCGACAAGCGTCAAGTTAGGGTTAGCGTATTGATAAACCTTGCGAATCGATTCCATGTCACTACTAGCCAATAGTGGTTAATGTCATAGATTGCGTTAGCGCAATCTTGCATAAGCCTTGTTATTTTAGGTATTTTTCAGGTAGTCACCCCGATTAGTGGTTAGTATATATCCTTATGAGATATGGTAAACAAAGAAAAGCTGCAAAACGCCGCTAAGTGCAAGATTTTTCTGGTTATACAAAATGGCATATTGAACTGACGACATATTGAACTAAAAAGAAGGCCGCGTTTGTTGCGGCCTGTTTACTTATCATTTACTAGAGTTTGTCGCTCAACTAAAAATCACTGCGGCTAATAACCCAGCGGAGAGCTTTTCTAGCGACGGCCAAATGATGACCTGCTCAATCATCTCGGTACCATCGGAGGCATGTCGCTTTCTACACTCAGTGAGTGTGCCACCAATGCTTTGATAAAACTCGATCGCATCTCGATTGCTGATATTCACTTCCAGATACAGTCCGCGATCTGAAAAATAGTGCTGCTGCCAGTTGGAAACTTCTTGCAGTAATTTCTTACCGATCCCGCGTCGCTGAAAATCACCATCTACATGCAGAGAATCGATAAAGGTCCCGAGTTCGAAGTCATGGTTGCCAAAAACACAAGCAAAACCCAACAAAAGCCCCCCCTCTTCGGCCAGAATGACGTGCTGACCAAAAGGCGGATTGGTCAAACGAGTTTGCCACAGGGCGAGTTTTTCCGTTTGCACATCGTTTTGCAGGTAACGTCTGCTGAGAATCTTGCTGTAATGCCGCTTTAAGCTATCCGCATGCAGATAAGCGACTCTCTCATAATCCACATATTCTGCCGTTTTAAATTCCATTTAACAGTCCGTCCGTCTATTAGAAATCCTTTTATAGAGCATTAATACTACATCCTCTCACCAACAAAGCAAAACATGTTGTTCACATTATTTATCAATTAATTTGACTTACACGTGTACGCTGATAATCTAGCGAACAATTGTTAGCTCAAAAATGAGGTGTCCTTTGGAGACGCAAAAACCACCACTCATCTGGTTGAATATATTTATTTTCAGCTTTTCACTCTTGTTAGCGTTGGTAGTCACTCCTTGGTACGCATTAGCGCGTGGACTGACCGTCTGGCATGTACTTTGGTTTTTTGTTGCTTTTAGCTTCACCAACCTTTCGATTACTGCAGGCTATCACCGACTATGGAGTCATAAGACTTATGAAGCACATTCGCTGCTTCGAGTGCTTTTCGCCATAGGCGGTGCCTTTTCGCTGCAAAATAGCATTTTGCATTGGTCATCCGATCACCGACGCCATCATCGTCATGTCGATGATTTCGATAAAGATCCCTACTCAGCGTCGCGCGGATTTTGGTTCTCGCATATCGGCTGGATGCTACGTCACTATAATCAAGAGAATTATTCTGACTACTCAAACTGCCGCGATTTACAAAAAGATCCCATCGTGATGTGGCAGCACCGCTACTACGTGCCTTTGGCGATAGCCACTAACCTAGGTATTCCTTTATTGCTTGGTGCGTTTTATCAAGATTATATCGGTATGTTGCTCGTGGTTGGCGCACTGCGTTTGGTCGTGAGTCATCACAGTACTTTTTTCATTAACTCACTCGCCCACATTTGGGGCTCTCAGCCGTTTACCGATAAGAACAGCGCTCGGGATAATGGGATATTAGCCATCTTCACCTTCGGCGAGGGCTATCACAACTTCCACCATATTTTTGAGAACGATTATCGGAATGGCATCTATTGGTGGCAGTACGATCCGACGAAATGGCTGATCAAAAGCTGTTCTTGGATTGGGTTGACGAAAAAACTGCGCGTAACCCCGCAACTGAAAATCGATACCGCAAAAGCGGCGCAAATGTTTAAAAAGGCCAAAGTGAAATTGGAACAACAAGCAGAAGCGGCTTCACTGCATGAGCAATTACAAAGGGAATTTGATAGTTTAACCGCGCTCATGAAGGAGTATTACGAAGCGAAGAAACAATTACTTGAAAGTAAGCGCCAAAATGCGACGCAGAAGTATGAAAACGCACTGCTCACCATTCGTTACAAGCAGCTTAAAGCCGACCTCGCGGAACGTTACCGCTTATGGAATCAATTCGTCGAAGCGTACGCATAACCTGTAGTATATAAAGAATCGGGGCTCCGTTTGGAGCCCCGATTCTGTCGACAAACCGCATTAAATCTTCAGGACGTATTTGTCCATCATGGCCACCATCCGGCCAATCTCTGGTTTCGTGATAGTGTCATTGGCACCTAAAGCCAACGCTTTCGCGCGGTTGTCTTCACTCATCAACGAAGAGAACATGACGATCGGCATCGAATTGTACTCTGCCGTCTCCCGCAGACGCTTCACCAAGTGCATGCCATCCATACGAGGCATTTCGACGTCGGTTACCACTGCATCAATCAACTCACTGACAGGTAATCCTTCCTCTTTCGCCACTTGGATTAGGCTCATTAACTTCTCAAACGCTTCGCCTCCATCTTTACAAGCAATGATGTTGTAGCCTGCAGAGCTGAGCGTATCTTGGATCAGTGAACGAATAAACGCTGAGTCATCAACCACCATGACCGTTTTCGCATTGCGCTTAGAGACCATACGCTGGTTAAGATCGACCGAGCGATCCACCTTAACATCGTATTTTTCCATGCTCAGTTCAGGGTTGATATCGGCGATGATCTTTTCGAAATCTAAGATCATGATCAGGTTGCCATCTTTACGCACGACAGCGACCACGCAATCTTGCTCACCGGCTTCCAAAAACTGGCTAGGTGATTCGACATCATTCCATGAAATACGGTGTATGCGGCTGATACTATCGATCAGAAAGCCGTTAGTCATCTTGTTAAAATCGGTCACGATCACAAACTTGCGCGCCAAATCTTGGCGGGTTGGCACGCCCAACCATCCGGCGAGATCCACCAGAGGAGTTAATACATCTCGCGAGGAGAAAACGCCAATCATGTGAGGCTGGGCATTCGGATAGTCTGTGGTTTCCGGCACCTGAATCACTTCACGCACCTTAGCGACGTTAATCCCGTAGTAGCAGGTTTTCGTTCTGCCGTCAGGTAACGTTTTCTCTAAGTGAAATTCAATGATCTCAAGTTCATTGGTCCCACTTTCTGTCAAAATTGTACTACTTGGATGGCTCATGTCTTTACATACTTCAGGTAGTGAAAGCGCCGCAAACATTGCGTCGTCTTTATTATTTATTAGTTTATTTTTAACTGCTTAGACCCTATTTGTAAATCGGCAAACTTCCTAGCAGTTCAAATAATTCGCTAAAAGTGCCGTAAGTGAGTGCTTTCTAGGGCAGACACCACTCTACCATCAATAATAGTCACTGTTTGCCGAGTTTGTAGAAGTTTTGCAATTAAACCACACAAAAAGCAATAGATTGCACTGCGTGTTGATGAACAACAATCCTGACGAGTAGCAAAATAAAGGGGGAATACAATGACAAAGTCCGGTTTAAGCAAACGCTCAAACCGGACCATCGTTCTTTTAAGCTTGACCTTAGCGTACTATTCGATGTGCACGTACTTGCGCTTAAACTCAGAGGCCGACGCAAAAACGATAATCGACAATAAGGTAACCAAAGCTCCAACACTGTAAATTAACTGTTCATGGACTAGCAATTGGTAGCCGCTTACCAAGGATATTAACAACACTACCAACAAGTTCAGTCGATGCAACCAAGGATGCTTGACTGAAAAAACCGCGTATTTTGCACCAATCATCTCTTCTCATTCTTTATTAGATTAATAATTTACAGCTCAATAAAACCACACTATTTGTAAAGATACAATTAATTACTGAGCTTTCTGGGCAAAAAAATCACACACTTCACCCTCGCATAAAACATCTTTTATATCATAAATATAAGGATAATTTATAGACCGATTAGTAATAGCAAACGCACAGAAATGAGCCAATTTAAAAACAAATTATTGAATAGCTTTAAATTCAATGTGTTCCGCTTTCCAACAGCTCATTCAGAGTGAGATCGCACACTGTTTCTCTCAACCAGTGTAGGTTCCAATTGGACAACTTGCACTTCCTGAGTCTGCTTATTGATCTTCTTCAGTAGCGTTTCTACTGCCGCTTTGCCTAAACGGTATTTGGGTTGATGGATGGTAGTCAGTGATGGGGTCATAAATTTGGCGATATGGATGTCGTCATAGCCGACAATGGAAAGCGACTTAGGAATCGCGATCCCCGACTCATTGGCCGCATTGATCACACCCATTGCCATCATGTCATTACAGACGAAAATGGCACTGGGTAGTGAACCCGACGCGTGCATTTTCTTAAACGCTTGATAGCCACCTTCGCACTCAAAATCCGCTTCCACAATCCAGTTGGCATTGAAGCATAAGCCCGCTTCATTGAGAGCGCGCTTATAGCCTTCATAACGCATCTGTGCTTGATGCTTAATCAGTGGTCCGGTAATGCAGCCTATTTGTGTGTGTCCAGAATCGATAAGATGCTTGGCAGCTAAATAGCCGCCACGTAAAGAGTTGTCTTGGATTTTGTCACTTTGGAACAGCATGGGGCCCCAATCCATCACCACGATAGGGATGTCAGGATACTGTTCAAACACATCTAGCCTTTCTCCTTCGAGAGAGGAACACATCAAGATCAATCCATCGACTCGCTTTTGCAATAGCGTATTAATCGAAGACTTCATGCGCTCGTTATCGCCTTCGGTGTTACAAAGAATCAAGTTGTAACCTTGCAGGAAACAACTGCGCTCTACTCCCTTAACCACCTCACCAAAAAAGGGATTGGTTGAAGTAGTCACAAGCATGCCAAGCGTGTTGGTACGATTGACTTTTAGGCTACGAGCGAGTGCTGAGGGCGCGAAATAGTTGAGCTCTTTGGCGGCCTTATTGACTCGCTCAGCAATCTCTTCGCTGACAAATCGGGTTTTGTTGATAACATGGCTAACCGTTGAGGTAGAAACCCCGGCAAGTCGGGCGATATCTTTCATGGTTGCCATGTCGTTCTCCTTGATATACGGCTAGAGGTGCTCAGCGAGAAAGGCGTCAACTTCTTTACGGGTTGGGATAGAAGTTTGTGCCCCAAAGCGGGTCACGGAAATGGCCGCCGCGGCATGAGCAAATTTGATGGCTGATTCTAAAGGCATCTCTTCTAATAAGCCAGTGACCAAGGCCCCATTAAAGGTATCTCCTGCGGCGGTTGTGTCAACTGCGTCCACTTTGAATCCCCCAATCAGTTGGCCTCGCCCATTTTCGCTCAGCCAAACGCCTTTTGCTCCGAGAGTAATCAACACCATTTCTACGCCTTTGGCGTGTAACTTGTTGGCCGCTTGCTGCGCGCTCTCATCGTCCGTGACCGTGACACCAGTCAGCAACTCAGCTTCGGTTTCATTCGGGGTAATCATCGCCACGCATGCTAGCAGTTCATCCGACAACATTCTGGCGGGCGCTGGATTTAAAATCACATTGGTTTTCGCTGCTTTTGCCACACTTGCGGCGCGTTCAATGCCACAAATGGGTGTTTCCAGTTGCATCAACAAAAAGCGCGCAGCGCGGATCCTATCCAAGTCCGATTCTATGGCTTGTGCGCTTAACTTCGCGTTTGCTTCTGCGGAGATACAGATGCTGTTTTCGCCACTGTCTGCCACTTGGATCATGGCAATGCCCGTTGGGCAATTCGGCTGCATTTTAACGCCGACAGTGTTGATGCCATCCATTTTGAAACTTTCGCGGATATTGATACCAAAAGCATCATCCCCAACACAGGCAATAAACCCCGTGTCCGCGCCCAAGCGAGCCGCGGCGACGGCCTGATTGGCTCCTTTTCCACCTGGGATCACTTGATAATTACGCCCATGTAAGGTTTCACCAGGACGTGGAAAAGAAGGCACTTGAAGGACATGGTCAGCGTTAACACTGCCTAATACCACTAACTTATTCATAGGGAATCCTCAGCTCAGACGAGCTTACTTGCTTTGAATGTAACCGATGGGTTTGCGCTCTTGAGAAAAACGCACAGCCATCGGCTGGCAAATGCCTGAAAAATTTGGCTCCCAGCCTGGGCCATCATCAAATGCCGGGAGCCAGAGGTTTACACTTACTTAGTCACGACTTTGAGTGGTACAGGAATGTACTGTTCGACTTCACCACCTTTAAGTACTTTGTCGGCCGTTTCGATGCCCAATGCACCAATCAGATCAGGTTGCTGGGCGATGGTTGCTGCCAACTTGCCACGATTCACCGCCGCAATCCCGTCTTCTGTGCCATCAAAGCCGACGATCACAACCTGTTTTCCAGACGCTTGTACTGCGCGCAGTGCGCCTAGCGCCATCTCATCGTTTTGCGCGAAAACCGCTTGCACATCCGGATTCGCCGCCAGCAGGTTCTCCATGACGTTCAACCCCTTGGTGCGGTCAAAATCAGCGGGCTGGCTGGCGAGCACTTGCATGCCACTCTCTTTCACCGCGTTCATAAAACCTTCGCCACGCTCACGAGCAGCGGAAGTGCCTGCGATGCCTTCAAGCTGAATGACTTTGGCTTTTTCACCCACTTTTTCAATGATGTAGTTACCTGCCATTTCACCACCAATCACGTTATCAGAGGCGATATGACTGACGACTTCACCACGGCTCGCGCCGCGATCGAGTGTCAACACAGGGATCTTCGCCTGATTGGCCATGCGAATAGCATTGGAGACGGCATCCGAATCGGTTGGGTTGATCAAAATGGCTTTTACACCGCGAATGGTTAGATCTTCCACATTAGAAAGCTCTTTGCTTGGGTCGTTTTGCGAATCGAGTACGATCAAATCGTAACCCAATTCTTTCGCTTTGCTTTCTGCGCCATCTTTCATGGTGACAAAGAACGGATTGTTTAGCGTTGAGAGTACGATTGCCATCGTATCTTGTGCCTGTGCAGCAACAGAAACAGTGGAGCTCAGCAGCGCAGCAGAAATTAAAGTGGCCAGTTTGTTCATGTTATCGTCCTTATTGTTGTGTAGGGGGAGCAGAATGGTCCTTCCGCTCATTGGTTACTTATTCTTGTTGTCCACCATGACGGCCAGCAGGATCACCGCTGCTTTTGCAATCATCTGGTAGTAAGAGGAAACATCCAATAGATTCAGTGCGTTATTTAAGAAGCCGATGATCAGTGCGCCAATCAAGGTGCCCATAATGCGCCCTTTGCCGCCCATTAAGCTGGTTCCACCGAGTACCACGGCCGCAATCGCGTCCAACTCGTACCCCATACCCGCGGTAGGCTGTGCGGACGAGAGACGCGACGTGACGATGATGCCAGCCAGCGCGGCCAACAGACCACAGATGGCGTACACACCAATCTTGACGCGATCAACATTGATACCCGAGAGGCGAGTTGCCGATTCATTGCCCCCCAAGGCGTAGACATAGCGACCAAAACGGGTGTGATTAAGCAAATACCAAGCCGCGGCAAACACCACCACCATTAACCAGACTGGCACCGGAATGCCTAACGCATAGCCTGTACCGAACCAAGCAAACGCATCAGAAGCATCACTAAAGCCGGTTGAAATAGGACGGCCGTCGGTATAAACCATGGTCACACCACGCAGCAGCGTCATGGTCACCAGCGTGGCGATAAATGCCTGTACTTTGCCTTTGGCGATAATGATGCCGCTGATCGCGCCCAACGCAGCGCCAGCAACCAAAGCAGTGGGAACGGCAATAAGCACCGACACTTCCATTGCGACCAAGCTGGCCGCAAAAGCGCCGCACAACGCCAACACCGAGCCGACACTCAAATCGATCCCCGCGGTGAGAATCACCAGCGTCATGCCCACCGCAATAATCGCGTTAACGGATGTCTGGCGCAGAATGTTCAAAATGTTGTCGAGGGTGAAAAAGTTTGGATTCAAAAAAGAGACAACAACGATCAAAAACAGCAACGCAATCAGCGATTTCTGTTCAATCAACCACTCTTTACTCAGCAGTTTTTTGCCGCCTGTGTTGCTCGGCTTACTCATGGTTTTACTGTTCATGCTGCTTCCTCAGATAGCGTTTTACCGACTGCACACGCCATCAGTTTTTCCTGATTCGCGTCTTTTGCATCAAACTCACCGGTGATGCGTCCTTCGTGCATAACTAAGATGCGATCACTCATGCCAAGCACCTCAGGCATTTCCGACGACACCAAAATGATGCTCATCCCCTCGGCCTTAAACTTATTGATTAATTGATAAATTTCTTTTTTTGCCCCGACATCCACACCACGTGTCGGCTCATCGAGGATCAGTACTTTAGGCCGCGTCATCAACCCTTTGGCAATCGCCACTTTTTGCTGATTCCCACCCGATAGGTTGCCAATAATCTGTTCGCGGCTTGGCGTTTTGATATTGAATAGCTGGATAAAGTCATCCACCGCCGTCACTTCATCGCCATGCTGGATTTGCATCCCTTTGCTCAGTTTATCCAGCGCGCAGAGTGTCATATTCTCTTTCACCGACAGCCCCAACACCAAGCCATCGCCTTTGCGATCCTCGGAAATGTAGGCGATGCCGTTAGCTAAGCCATCTTGCGGGCTCACCGGATTAATGGTTTTCTGGTCAAGGTTTATCACCCCGCGCTCACTCGGCAGCGCACCGTAAATCACCTTCATCAGTTCGGTGCGCCCTGCGCCCATCAAACCGGAAATGCCGAGGATCTCTCCACGTTTTAGGCTAAAGCTGACATCATGCACACCAGAGCCTGTGAGCCCCGCTACTTGCAAACAGGTCTCGCCATGTTTGACTTCAATGCGTGGGTACTGCTCTTCTAGCTTACGGCCAACCATCATCTCGATCAGCCCCTCTTCATCTGTCTCCGCCACAGCACATTGAGCAATGAATTTTCCGTCGCGCAGCACGGTAATGTCGTCGCAGATCTCGAAGATCTCTTTGAGACGGTGAGAGATATAGACGATGCCGCAGCCTTGATCGCGCAGTTCGTTGATCACACTAAACAAGGCTTGCGTTTCCGTGTCCGTCAAAGCGTCGGTTGGCTCATCCATGATGATGACGCGCGACTCAAACGAGAGCGCCTTGGCGATTTCCACCATCTGCTGCTCGCCCAAACTCAGTTCACCGAGTAGCGTTTTCGCGCTGTGCTTCACTTTCAAGCGGGCCAGCAGTTTATCTGCCATCTGGTACATTTTGGCCCAGTCAATGCGGCCAAATTTGGTGGTTATTTCACGGCCAAGAAAGATGTTTTCCGCGATAGTCAATTGCGGGATCAGATTCAATTCTTGGTGAATAATGCTGATACCGGCTTGCTGGGAATCTCGCGGACCTTTAAATGTGGTTTCACGACCTTGATAGAGGATGCTGCCAGCGTCTTTGTGGTAAATCCCCGTCAGCACTTTCATTAAGGTGGACTTGCCCGCACCATTTTCCCCCATCAGCGCCATCACTCTGCCGGGATAGACATTGAGTGACGCTTTATCCAGCGCTTTAACGCCCGGAAATGCTTTCTCAATGTTGTTCAGTTGCAGTATCGCCTCGCTCATACTTTGCCCTCACGTTCTCGCCGCTTAAAAAACCACGCCGGCCTGAAAAATGACGTTTGCATAAGGCGTACATTCGCCCGTTCTCACCACCGCTTTGCTTTGCTGAGTACGTTGCTTAAACTCTTGATGAGACACATAGGAAATGGCGATGCTCTTGCCAGTGCGTTCTTGCTCTTGCTGCAATTGAACAAGCAGCGCCTGATGAAGCTCTGGGCTAACTTGAGCAAACTCCTCCGCCATTACCACCCCTTCAATCTGTGATTCTGACAAGAAAACGCCAACCGTTTCAATAAAACTGGGGACGCCATGGGTCAGCGCCAAATCAATGCGCGTCACTTGATCGGGAATGGGTAAACCCGCATCACAAATGGTGATCTCATCGGTGTGTCCCAAAGTGGCCACTAGGTAAGAAAGGTCAGAGTTTATCAGGGTACTTTTTTTCATTGTGCGTCTCTCGGTACGTTGGAAAAATCCGAGTCATCCTCGTCGGAAAATCATCATCGAAACGTTTCGATGAGATAGTATATCGCGCGGTATAATTTGCTATTGCTCCCCACTCAATCTGTGATAGCGATCTTGCAAAGTTTGGCTCGTGGTAAAAAAACAGCGCAATCGATCACAAATAGATTTCGACAAAATTCACGAAACCAGTATTCTATGTCGAGCAAATTGTTAACAAATGATCTTTCTCGTCACGTTTTGTTTCAGGAAACCTTAGCCCTATGAACCTTGCATTGCTCTCTGCTTTTGTTCCAACCTTCTTCTTTGTCTCGATTACGCCCGGCATGTGCATGACGCTGGCGCTGAGCTTGGGCATGAGTATTGGCTACAAACGCACATTATGGATGATGATCGGTGAACTCGCCGGAGTGGCGTTGGTCTCGGTGTCGGCGGTGATTGGTATTGCGGCTATCATGCTCAACTACCCGATGCTGTTTGTCAGTTTCAAAGTGCTAGGCGCGCTCTATTTGATCTACCTTGGCGTACAGATGTGGCGCTCGAAAGGCAAGCTAGCATTATCAGGCGATGGTAGCCCCGTCACGGTCGGTGGTAACTGGAATTTGGTGATGCAAGGCTTTATCACCGCCATTGCGAACCCCAAAGGTTGGGCGTTTATGATTTCGCTGTTACCGCCTTTTATCGATCAATCGGCGCCACTTACCCCACAACTAATGCTGTTAGTCGGCATTATTCTTATCTCGGAGTTTGTCTGCATGACGCTCTACGCCACCGGCGGTAAGGGGCTAAAACGCATTCTTGGCAAGTCACAAAATGTGCGGACGCTCAACCGAATTGCAGGCAGCTTGATGGTCGGCGTCGGCATCTGGTTGTTCTTTAGCTAAGGAGCCATTAGCGCTTTCTGAACACCCAGATCGGCCCGATGAGGAGAAACTGCACGTCTTCAAAAAAGGACGGCTTTTTACCTTCAATTTTATGGCCGATGAACTGCAACAGCCACAAGCAGACAAACAGCGCCAGGGCGATAGTAAAAACGGGCAGTTGCAAAAGCGCTAAGCTCCAAGCCAGCGCGATGCAAGACAAGGTATAACCGAGCATCAGCAAGAAGACGCTCAGTGAAAGGCGAAAATAAAACACCCACACGGGTAAGGCAGCGAGCCAGACCCAATTGAGTGTCATGCCAGACAAAGTAATGGGGGGAATGGACCAGATCAGCGCCACCACAGAGAAAAAAATCCCCGGCACTGCGATGGTGTGGATACGCTGATTGATCGGGTGTTGATGGCTTTGCCCGTAAGCGTCAAGCCACTGAGTCAAGGTACGCATCGTTTCCCTTCCTAATTGCGCTAAAGTGGCCGCTGTGATTTGGGCAGTTTGGCCACCACTAAGTCATAAGAGCGCTGACACAAATCTTCGATCAAGCCATCCTCGACATCGCCAGCAAAATAGACTGTAATCCAGTGGCGCTTGTTGGTGTGATAGCCTGGCGTGATGGCGCTAAATTGTGCACAGAGCACTTCGCCATCTTCAGGTTTCGCTTTGAGCGTGACGTACTCTTTTCCTTCACGCGTGGCCAAAATAGCAAACATTTTCTCTTTAACCTTATAAACCAGAGCGTCCGGGCCAAAAGGAAAATCACTTTGCGCGCAGTTGAAGGTGTCTAGGTATTGCTGTAACTCGTTGATCGTCATCGCTCTCACCAACTATGGAATCCGGTGCATCATAAGATGCCACTGATTAATGATAAGTTAAGCATTAGAAATGCCTTGTTGTGAAGCGACACATAAAAAAAGAGAGCTCACGGCTCTCTTTCGTTTTTCTCGTTACCATTTTTTCATTAAGCGACCGACCAAGCTCGGGTGGTAAGTCCAACAGTGATCAAACATCGACATCAACTCAGGGTTGCCATATTTGGACAGACTTACCGCGTGAAAACGGTTTTGTTGCAACTTAAGCTGCTCGACCTTCGCCAACATCTCTTCCGACTGTCTCGGCGCGATAAAATCAGACAACACCACCAGATCCGCGTTGCGATACTTCTCACCACTCATCAGCTCAATCGATTTAAGCAACACGGGCTCAAACGCGGTGCCGCCATGAAAGGTATAAGTAAGGAAGTCCGCCGCTTCACGCAAGCCATCTTGGCGAGTCAGCTCATAGGTGATCTGCTCGGTGGAGAATAAGATCACATAACAGTCTCGCTCTTCTGCTAACGCAATCTGCATCAGCGCATACGCCATCGCTTTAGCGCTTTGCTCTGGAAAACCACTCATCGAGCCCGATGCGTCAACACAAATAACAAACGGCCCTTTTTCGATTTCAACTTGCTGGTTATCTGGTTTATGCGCTTTTACTTTACGCAGGGTGCGCGATTTGCCTTTGACTCGATAGTTCATTAAACGTTTATCGGCCAAATGCTTGTAAAACACCACTTCCAGCTCCGGATAGGCGAGAAACATGGTTTCATTCGGCAGCAGTTTATTAAGATCATCACTCTCGTGAATGCCGACAATGTCATCGGTGGCTTCATCGCTTTTCTCTTCCACCATCTGCAGCTCTTCCGCTGGTGTACGGTAGAGATCCGGATCATCCACCTCATTCGCCATGCGGCCAAGCTGCTCGGCTATCTCTTGCAAGCCTTTGTTCTTTTTTAGAAACTCGGCGTAGCGTTTCATTACGGAAACGTCCGTTTTGCTCAGCTTAGCCGCCGCCATATCCCACAGACGACCAACGCTGCCTTCATCTCCACCGTCGGTCACTTTGTCCATGCTTTTCATGGTTTCCATGCGCTGATACATGTCGGCGAGCATTTTCTCTTTGTTCGCTTCCAGCTCAGTCACCTGCGCTTGTTTGACCGCGTCGCTTAAACTCTGATACCACTGATCGCAGAAGTAGTGTGGAAACATGGGGTTAAACACCCCTTTGTTTTTCTCCAGCAACCTACGCGCCTGCATGTAAAACGCGGAATGCCACTCCAGTTTTTTCACTACCTCATCGATCTGCTCGAAAAACTCGCGCTCGCTAAGGTGAATGACGCTTTGATAGAGCGAAAACTCTTGCTGGAAGCGCTCGGTTTCACACACTTTGGTAATACGCCGTTTAACGCTACCGCGCCATTTAAGCAGATGGTTTTTTACCGAAGATTTTACACCTTGGTTTTCCGCCATCACCATGAGTTGCGAACGGGCCATTAAATCATTCACCGCAGACTCAACAATGCCTGAGTCTGCAATCATTAACGCGAGGTTAAGGCTATCGGCTCCCAGCATGGCGGCTCCTTACGAAAAGTACTCGTTGAGATGCTTAATGCGGAACATGGTTTTCTCACTCTCGCTTTTGGTGGTTTCCAGCGTGTGATTGACCTGTTGCAGCGTTGCTTCCATTAAACGAGGCAGTTCCGGATCAATGAAGTTGTGCGGCAAGGCACCATGAAAATCGCTGCGCGCTTTACGTAAGTGGTGTTCAGCCTCCGTGAGTTTGCTAAAAGCGCTGTCACATTTTTCTACCCACTTTTGGTAGTGTTCTTGATTAAGCCCCTCTTTCGTCACCAAACTGACCAGCACCGCGCGGTTGGCAATATCACGAACGACTAGGTTGTTCGAGGCATCAAGGTCGAACTTAAGGCGGCACAAATTGGTATTTTGATTAACAAAACCATAGAGGTCGCCATGACCTTCTTTGATCAAGCGATCCAACTCATCTTTTTGCACATACACCCATCGGCTATCGCCTCGTTCAGATTCAGAGACTGACATGTTGCTTTGCAGTAGCACCAGTTTGACCAAATTGCGCGTTGGCCCAACGCTGTAAATGCGCGCTTCTGAAGTATCAAAATGGTGTACTTCTTTCCCTTTACGCAAAAGACCCGCCGAGGATTCCATCGACAACACTATGCCGTACTGCTCTTCCAGCTCCTGCTGAATGTCCGCCAGCTCTTCGCGACAATGGTCGATTTGGTGCTGTACGTTCTTTTGATCAAACGCGTGGTTAAGGGCAAATTCTTGGATGACAGAAGTGACCACGTCACGAGAGTCAGGACTATTCCACAAGCAGTCTTGCAGTAACAGCAGATCCAGTGGATTGATCTCATCACGACCATTGAAAAAGGCACTCGCTTTGAGAAGGCGCACCGCCTTTTTCCAGCGACGGTCAGAGACATAGAGATCCATGTCAGCCGCATCGTAGCCTTGGGCTTCCACTTTCTCTTCCAGCATCGATTTGAGCTGATAGAGCTTTTCAAACACTTTATCGTTGAGTTTGAGTGACTCGAGCGCCTGCTGCCACTGATGATACTCTCCATCGGTGATCGCCAAACCTTCAGGAACGCGCGCTTCTTCTGGCGTACCGACCGTCAGCATCGATTTGAAATTTTGCTTGTTCTGAATTCGGTTGACGAAGACACGTACCAACATTCGATCGTACAAGGCTTCGAGGCCACTGTCTTCATCCGGTAATTCGTTAGACGCAGAAATCAGCAGACGCATCGGCACACGCTCGATATCGCTGCCATTTTTAAAGGTCTTTTCGTTCACCACGGTAAGGAGCGTGTTTAGGATCGCTGGTCCTGCTTTCCAAATTTCGTCTAGAAAAACTACTTGCGCCGTCGGTAGATAGCCTTGGGTTAAGCGCACATAACGGCCATTGTCTTTCAGCTCTTGAATGCTGAGCGGACCAAACACTTCTTCTGGCGTGGAAAAACGCGTCATCAGGTATTCAAAATAGCTGCTGTTGTCAAATGCTTGGATAAGGCGCTTTGCAATCAAGCTCTTAGCAATACCTGGAGGGCCAAGAAGAAACACGCTTTCGCCAGCCAAAGCGGCCAACAGACAAAGTTTGATGGTGTATTCACGTTCATAGACGCCATCAGCCAGCGCTAAGGAAAGTTTGTTAATTCTTTCGGAAAGTAACGCTTTGTCTGCGTTTGACGCAAAAGAGGGGCGAATCATTACGTTACTCCTGATTCAGATCGATATGGTTACACGTACTTTTATACATTTGTTATCACTTTGTTACAAGTGTATTTTGTGCGGAGAAGCCCTTATAGCAGAAGTCGCTTTCGCTTGACAACGGGTAAACAAAGATTGCATTTATGGGGCGCAAATCACTGATTGCGCAATCGATAAAGCAGCGTTTGCACAATTATTGCTTTTTTTTGGCTTGGTTAGTGCGTATCTTGTCTGCTGAGTTTTTTACAAATCTGTTAACTAGGAAAGTCGTTTTGACATGAGAAAAATCATACATAAATGGAAAAACATCGCCCTGGTTGAAGAAAATGTTGCCCTACCTAACGGCAAATCTGTCTGCCATACCACCATCCAACATCCCGGTGCAGCGGTCATTTTACCCGTCACAGCATCAGGCGAAATTGTGCTGATCAATCAGTATCGCCCTTCGTTAAAAAAATGGCTGTTGGAACTTCCGGCGGGCACCAAAGAGGCCAATGAAGATCCACTCACCTGTGCTCAACGAGAGTTAGAGGAAGAAACAGGTTACAGTGCAGAGTGCTTTTACTCACTGGGTCAAGTCACGCCGCTGGCTGGATTTTGCGATGAGATCCAATATCTGTTCGTGGCAAAGCAGCTGCGCCTAACCAATCGCTATCAATGTGATGACGATGAAGTGATTCAAGTCGTCACTATGCCAGTCTCGCAATTAGAAGAGAAAATTATTGACGGCAGCATCAGCGATGGCAAAACCATTGCTTGTTTGAGTAAAGCCAAACTGTGCGGTTATCTCTAAAGAGAAAAAGTCACCAATAAAACAGTAAAGTCAGGAGAAATGATGGCTAGTAATAAAATTGATTTTCGCTCCGATACCGTCACTCAGCCTACCCCGGCGATGCGTGAGGCCATGGCCAACGCCATGGTTGGCGATGATGTCTACGGCGATGATCCAACCGTCAATGAGTTAGAAGCGTTTGCAGCGAGCGAAACGGGTTTTGAAGCGGCGCTTTTCACCACTTCGGGCACTCAGGCAAACTTACTCGGCTTGATGTCTCACTGTGAACGTGGTGACGAATACTTGTGTGGCCAACAAGCGCACAACTATCGTTACGAAGCGGGCGGCGCGGCGGTGTTAGGCTCAATTCAGCCGCAGCCGATTGAGAACAATCCAGATGGCACATTGCCTTTTGATAAACTCGCCGCTGCGATTAAGCCCGATGACAGCCATTTCGCCCGTACCAAGCTGCTTAGCTTAGAAAACACCATCAACGGTAAAGTGTTACCACTAAGCTATCTTCAACAAGCGCGCGCTTTTACCAACAAACATGGGCTGAAAATGCATCTTGATGGTGCGCGTGTCTACAATGCCGCCGTAGCGCTGGATGTTCCAGTGCGTGAAATCGCTCAATATTTCGATTCAATGACCATCTGCCTGTCTAAAGGGCTCGCTGCGCCTGTCGGTTCTTTGCTTTTGGGAAGCAAAGAGTACATCACTAAGGCGCGTCGTTTGCGCAAAATGGTTGGCGGCGGTATGCGCCAAGCGGGCATTTTAGCCGCCGCAGGTAAATTGGCACTGACCGAGCAAGTGAGCCAACTCAAAACAGACCACGACAACGCGAAAGCGCTGGCACAAGGGCTTGCGACACTGCCCGGGTTTGATGTGAATCCGCAATGGGTGCAAACCAATATTGTGTTTGCCAAACTCGATGATAGCGTCGATATCGCAACCATAGCGCAAAAGCTAAAGCAAGAGCAGATCATCGTGTCTCCGGGAAATCCAATCCGCTTTGTCACTCATAAGGACATCCGTCGCGAAGACATCGATCGGTTGCTCAGCGTATTACGCTCCTATTTATGATTTTCATGGCAGAGCATTGTGATTTTTATGGCAGAGCGCGTCACTGACGATGCTCTGCCCATTTTACTCAGAGCATTTTGTTTAACCGTCATTTGGAGTCTCCACTGCAATGGCCACACAATTCTTAGCTGATTCTCTCCAAGGTCTACGTGTGATTGACGCTTTGGATGTCGATGATTTACCCAGCGGCGAGCACAAATTCTGGTTTCGCGTTGCCAGCAACGCTTTATCTCAGTGGCAACATCTGCCTGTGCTGGTCTTTAAAGGTGAGAAACCGGGCAAAAAATTGCTCATCACTGCTGGCGTTCATGGCGATGAATATAACGGCGTACTCAGCGCACAAAAAGTGGCGCGTGATCTGGTCGGGCAGAGCTTAGCTGGCGTCGTGACTATCGTCCCCACCATCAACTTAAGTGGTTTGCTCAATCACAGTCGCGATTTTCATTCCGCCGATCCAGACACGTCGGCCGTCAATCTCAACCGTCACTTCCCCGGCAATGCCAAAGGGAATGAAGCCAACCGCTACCTCGATACCTTGTGGCAAAAACTGTTAAAGCCCAACGCACAATTGGCCATCGATCTGCACACACAAACCAGCGGCGCAGCGTATCCTCTTTATGTTTTTGCCGATTTTCGCCTGCAAGCTTCGCTTGATATGGCTCGCTGGTTAAACCCAGATGCCATTCTCGATGACCCGGGAGATGCGGGCGTGTTAGAAACGGTCTGGAATCAACACGGTGTCCCCTGCATTACGGTTGAAGTGGGCATGGGGCGATACACGCAATTTGACCTTGTTGAACGTACAGCCACTGGAATCAATAACATTCTGACGCACTTGCAGATCAAAGACGGCGTCCCCTCAACGCCGCTTTCTTGCGTGCAAGGCAAAGAGATTATCTCACTGCGCGCCGAGATGGGCGGCTTTGTCATTCCGCAGGTTGAGCTACTGCAAGATGTTTCCCCGGGCCAATTGCTGGCTCTTCAGTACGACAGCTTTGGTGAAGAAATGGCTCACTACACCGCGCCTGTCGCCGCGACGGTTCTAAGCCACAACCTTGAACCCCTGCGCGCGCCGGGCGCTTTAGTGGTGCGTTTGATTCGCTAAGCCCACTCGCCTCTCAAAACGTTGAGAGGCGAAACGACTGATGAAATAGCTTATTGATTTTGCTAAGGTATGGTCAAAACAATAATCAAGAATAGCCAATGAGCGTGATAGAGTTCTGCCAAGTCAGCAAGTGGTACGGTCAATTCCAAGCGTTAAAATCAATCTCACTGTCCGTGCGCAAAGGGGAAATTCTCGTGATTTGCGGCCCATCCGGTTCGGGGAAATCGACGCTGATCCGCACAGTCAATGGCTTAGAATCGATCGACGCAGGAGAAATCCGTATTCTGCCCGATTTGCAGGAAAATCCTCAAAACCGTGGCAAAATCGGCATGGTTTTTCAACACTTCAATCTCTTTCCTCACCTGACAGTGAGACAGAACTTAACCCTGTCGCCGATGAGAACCTTGAAATTAAGTCGCCATGAAGCCAATCAAAGAGCAGAACAGTTGCTTGAACGAGTAAAAATCGCCGATCAAGCCGACAAATACCCAATCCAACTTTCTGGCGGGCAACAGCAGCGTGTGGCGATTGCACGCTCTCTGTGCATGCAACCCGAGATTTTATTGTTTGACGAGCCAACATCGGCACTTGACCCAGAAACCATCAACGAAGTGCTGGATGTGATGGTTGACCTGGCCAATGATGGCATCACCATGATGTGTGTCACGCATGAAATGGGCTTTGCACGCAAAGTCGCCCATCGCGTGGCGTTCATGGACGAAGGAGAAATAGTAGAAATCGCACCGCCAGAGCAACTTTTCTCGGCAGCGCAGCACCCGCGTACGCAACAATTTCTCCAACAAATTTTAGGTTCGAGGTAGCGATGGTTAGCAATAAAGCCATGCGCTTAATTAAACCTATTCTGCTGGCAATGGTTCAAGCGCTGCTGATGTTTGCCGCACTGGTCTGGTTGCTCGATTCAGGAGCCAAAGCAATGGGCTATCAGTGGCAGTGGCATCGAGTTCCTGACTACATTCTCTTTTTTGAAGATGGCGAATGGTGGGCCGCTGAACTACTGCAAGGTCTTATGGTCACGTTGCAGCTCACTGCCATCAGCCTTCTTTTCACCTTGTTACTGGGGCTGACCACCGCCCTACTACGTCAGTCACGTTCGATTGTCGGCCGAGCCCTTGGCACTGGTTATGTCGCAGTGGTCAGAAACACACCGCTGCTGGTGCAAATTTACCTGCTCTATTTTGTTTTTGGCCCAGTCATTGGGCTGGATCGCTTTTCAACCGCCGTGCTCGCGCTCGCGCTGTTTCAAGGCGCTTATACTGCTGAGGTTTTGCGTGGCGGGCTCAACGGCATTGCGCAAGGGCAATACGAAGCAGCAAAATCACTTGGCTTGTCGACGTTCTTTACTTTCTACGATGTGATCTTGCCGCAACTTTTGCAACGAACTCTCCCACCGTTGACCAATGAAATGGTGTCTCTGATCAAAAACTCGTCTATCGTCAGTGTGATGGCCATTTTCGATCTCACCACCCAAGGCAGGAATATCGTCTCTGAAACGGCAATGCCCTTTGAGATCTGGTTTAGTGTCGCTGCCATCTATCTGTTACTCACGTTAAGTCTGTCAGCACTTTCTGCTTGGCTGGAACATCGCCTCGGTGCTCGCTGGCGTTCACATTAAACACATTTAAGGGAAGAAGCATGAAACTGTTTAAACACCGAATCGCTCGCTTAAGTATTGCTGCGTTTCTCACTGGCCTACTCGGGATCAGCCTGAGCACACCATCACTGGCTAACGAAAGCGCAACTGCCAATCTCGATAGTATCAATCAACGCGGTACACTGCGTGTTGGCATGTCCACCTTCGTTCCATGGGCGATGCGTAACAAACAAGGAGAACTGATTGGCTTTGAAATTGATGTCGCTAAGCGCTTAGCGGCTGATTCCGGCTGGAAAGTCGAATTTGTTCCAACCGCTTGGGATGGCATCATTCCCGCTCTCTTAGCAAAGAAATTTGACGTCATCATCGGCGGTATGTCCGTCACCCCAGAGCGTTCAAAAAGCGTGCTGTTTACTGCGCCCTATTCTCACTCCGGCGTGCAAATTGCAGCCAGTAAAACGCTAGCAGCCGATTTCACCTCGATGGAAAAATTCAATTCGCGCCGGGTGAACATCGCCGCTAGACGAGGCGCATTTACCGTGCAAGTGGCCCGCGAAACCTTCCCGAAAGCAACCATTCTACAGTTTGATGACGATGCTCAAGCGTTCCAAGAAGTGATCAACGGTAATGCTCACGCCGTAATTGCCTCCAGCCCAAAACCTGAACACGAAACCATTAAACATAGCGATAAACTGTTCCTGCCGTTTAGCGAGCGCCTTGCCAAAGGCAATGAAGCGTTTGCGGTGCGCCTTGGGGAAGAAGACAAAAAAGCCTTTTTCGACACTTGGATCCAAGCGCGCATGGCCGATGGCTGGTTGCAACAACGTTACGAGTACTGGTTCTCGACGTTAGATTGGCAAGATCAGATTGCATCGGGCCAATAACCTATGACGGTTAAATCGCATCCACCTTTTCGCTATAAACTCAGCCCGCTGGATGTCGGGCTGAGCCTCTTAATTATTGGCCTGCTGGCTTGGCTCTACCACCGTTCTTCAGTTGGCATTCATTATCAGTGGCATTGGCAAGAGGCGCTTGAACTCATTTTCACTCCGCGCGCCGATGGCAGTTTGCCATACTTTTTTCAAGGAGTGCTTGCCACGTTGAGGCTAAGTTGTTGGTCGATGCTACTGGCTTTGATGCTGGGCACCTTGATTGGCATTGCCAGAACAAGCGAACGTTCGATGCTGCGCGTTCCTGCCAATGCGTTTGTGCAGTTAATCCGTAATATTCCACCATTGGTGTTTGTCTTTATTTTCTACTTCTTTATTTCTAACCAACTTATTCCGTTACTTGGTTTGGAAACACTTTTGCGCAATTACCCAGCAACGCCACCAGCGGCGATAACTTGGCTGTTTGGCCCCGCCAATTTGTGGGAAAACTTGCTCTCCGGTGTGATGTGTCTCGGTTTGCTCTCTTCGGCTTACATTGCCGAAATCGTTCGCGCAGGACTGCGTAGCATTGCCAAAGGTCAGTGGGAAGCTGCGGATTCACTTGGCCTCTCCGCTTGGGTCAAGTATCGTTTTGTGATTGGTCCACAAGTATTGGCATCCATTACGCCAGCGTTAGCAGGGCAAACTATCTCGCTGGTGAAAGAAACCTCTATCGTCTCTTTGATTTCCATTCAAGAGCTAACCTTTGTGGGCAGTGAGGTCGCCAACTCTTCCGGTTTTATTTTCGAAATTTGGCTGATTGTCGGTTTTTGCTATCTGCTGCTTTGTTTCTCTTTGTCTACCGTGTTCAAGCGTATTGAACTGCGCAGCTTAAAGTATTTACGCCGTTAGAGCGTCTTATAGCAAACAGGGTTTAAGAAAAACTCCTCTCGTCCGTTAATGAGTGCTTACCTCGTGGCGAGAGAAAATGGTGAAGAATTGGACTATCCGCAGGATGCCGCTCGTGTGCTGTACAAAAATGATTTTGATGGTTTGTATCTTCGCCTTGAAAAAGCCTCCACAACCAATAATCTTGATCGCTTAGTCGTAGAAATTGACAAGCTGGCGTCTGAGTTACCCGCTAACTTCAATGATATCGCTGAGCTGCGCTTTCAAACTGCCAACAAGTATTTGCAGTTTTCAGATATCCTGCTTAAAAAGCGCCAAGCCAATAATGCGCGCAGTGCGATGAAAAAAGCCAATGAACTGCTTCAGCAAATCGAGCGTGGTAACCTAAAAAGCTAACTTTGCAAAACGCCATAAAACGAATGTCTTTATGGCGTTTCTGAAAATTAACAGGACAATCATGGCAATCAATATTCTGGTCACTCGCCTTACGCGCGGTGACGATTTGAAAAAAGCGCTGGCTGACATAGTCACCAAGCACTCTATTCGTGCGGGCAGTATCACCTCGTGTGTGGGCTCACTCTCTGCGCTGAACATCCGCCTTGCGGGCGCTGAGCAAACGTTGTCACTTGAGGCACCTTTTGAGCTGGTTTCGTTGATGGGGACACTAACGGCCAATCACCAGCATGTGCATATTGCGGTGTCTGACACACAGGGCCGCGTTTGGGGCGGACATCTTCTTGAGGGCTGTTTGATTGACACCACCGCTGAGCTCATCATTCATCACTATCCCGACTTAGTCTTTCAGCGAGCATTTGACGAGCAGACTGGATTTAGCGAATTGGTTGCCGATTAGAACTCTCGCCACCCACCCCACTTTGCACTTTAAAACGCAAAGGCGGGGGGATGTTCGTCTGCTTGGCTAGCGTAGCTGCTGGTTAAAGAAGCCAAGCGTACGCTGCCAAGCCAACTCTGCCTCTTCTTTCGCGTAGCGTGCGGTCGAATCGTTGTGGAAACCATGATTAACATTGGCGTAGATAAACGCTTGATAGTTGGCATTGATCGCTTTGAGGTCCGCCTCGTAATCTGGCCAAGTATCATTGACTCGTTTATCCAGCTCGGCAAAGTGCAGCATCAGCGGCGCTTTGATGCTCCGGCGCAGAGACTTAGCCGCGGGTGTACCATAAAATGGAACGCCTGCATTCAATTCTTCACCCAGCACCGCTGCCAACAGATTGACCACGTAACCGCCGAAGCAAAAACCAACGGCACCCAGCTTACCGCTACTATTTGGATGTGACTTGAGATATTGAGCGGCAGCAATAAAATCTTGCTCCACTTTCTCTCTGTCGAGGCTTTTTTGCATCTCTCGCCCCTGATCATCATTGCCGGGGTAGCCACCCAGCGGCGCTAATGCATCCGGAGCAAAAGCAATAAAACCCACTTTGGCCAAACGCCGAGCGACATCTTCAATGTAAGGATTCAGTCCCCGATTTTCATGCACCACCAAAACCGTGGGAGTCGGCTGAAGGATCTTTGCTGGCGTGACCATATAGCCTCGTCCTTCCCCATACCCCAGCGGCGATGAAAAGGAAACATAGTTCGCTTTGATATCGGGATCGTTAAACGACACTTGCTCAGCTCTGGCATAGTCGGGTAGAAGCGCCGCCGTGATAGAGCTGACACTAAAACCAAGGACTGCCAAACCGGCTAATTTGCCTAAAAACTCACGGCGATCAATTCGGCCGTGGGCATAGTCGTCATACCAATCGAACGCTTCTTGCGGAATCGCTTGGTCTACTTCCTGTTGCAGCGTATTTTTGTCCATTTGCTTGCTCTCTTTTCACTAGGTTCATTAACCATAGTTAACTCGGCGAAAATCACCAAGTGGCATATCACTTGCAAAATAACGTACCCAAACAGTAGTAAACTAACGCTTTCTTAAGCTGTTGACTCGCGTTGATAGCACATCACCAATCGTTCTTCACCATCTCCAAAGTAATTACTTTCTCTATCAATGAGTTGAAAGCCTTCCGATTGATAAAGGCGCAGTGCGGGCTCGTTTTCTGGTGCCACCGTCAGCTTGATTTTTTGATATTGCCCAGTGTGAGCGAGTGCGTGACGCACCAGTTTGCGCGCAATTCCCTGCCCTTGATGGGACGATGAAACGGCGAGTGAAAGCATCCACGCTTCATCTGCAGAGTGATCGGTCGGAGCAATCAAAACATAACCAGCAAGCTGTCTGTCAACCTGCGCAACATACACGCCACCAGGCCAACAATCGAGCGCTTGGCGGATGAAAAAGATCGGGTAACCGTGTTCGGCGAAAAGTTGCTGTTCGAGCTGTGCGATGGCGTGAATGTCTTCTCTATTTGCATTGCGGATGTGTAGATTCATGTCGGTATTTCATGGAGAAAAATCAAGAGGCATAAGATAGCGCAATTATCGTGTTGTGCCAAAGTACGCCTGATTTCAGGTGATGATTTGCCCAAAAGCAACTCGGCACCCTAAGGTGCCGAGTTAGTCTTTACAATCTGAAACGCGATATCTCCTTGTCAAGATCGCCAGCCAAAGCGTGTAGACGTTTTGCTTGCTCAACCGCATCCAGCGCGTCGACAGCCAAACGATCACTCACCTCTCGAACTGATTCAGTATTGCCGTTGATGTCGGCCGTTACTAATGACTGTTCTTCTGCGGCCGAAGCGATCTGCGTTGCCATATCACTGATGGTTTGAATCGCATCACCAATCGCCGTCAAGCTTTCACCGGTGAGGTTAACGTCTTCAACACTGGTCGCCGCAAGCTCATGGCTTTGCTTCATCACCGCAACAGCACTGCTGGTTGCGCGCTGCAAGCCTTGAATTTTTTCTTGGATTTCTTCGGTCGAGGCGTGGGTACGCTGCGACAACACGCGGACCTCATCAGCAACCACCGCAAAACCACGCCCTTGCTCTCCGGCACGAGCCGCCTCAATCGCCGCGTTGAGTGCCAACAAATTCGTTTGCTCTGCGATGGCTCTAATTGTGGCTAAAATGGTCGAAATTTGCTGTCCGTGCGCTTCCAGTTCACCAATGATATCAACGGCATTGGTAAGTTCTTGCGCAAGAGAATTGATCGAGCGCTGGCTCTTTCTCATCTGCTCAAAGCCATGCTGGCTCAACTCAACCGATTGGTTGGCATTTTTCGCCGTGTTATCGGCATTACCTGCAATTTCGGCTGTTGCGGAGGCCATTTCCGTCACGGCGGTAGCCACCATGGTGATCTCATCCTGCTGATGACGAATGCTCTCGCTGCGTTGACTGGCTGAGCGCGCCGCTTCATTCGCTCCAAGGTTGAGCGCGCCAGAAACATCGCGCACGTTCTTCACCATCACATGCAATCGGTCGACAAACTTATTGAATTTCTCGGCCAACTGACCAACTTCGTCTTGGCTAGTCACTTGCAAACGAACAGTCAAATCACCGTCGCCTTCGGCGATATCAGCCAAGGCTTCACTGACGCGACCCAGTTCGACCAGCTGTTTCGCCACGAACCAAGACGTGGCCAGTGCCATCACTACGAGCACCAGCATACCGATTAACGTCTGATTAAGCAGCATGTCAGATAACGGCTCTTCCAACGTTGCCTTATCCATCTCCATCACGAGTAACCAGTCGGTGTATTCGATCGGTTGCGCCATAATCACTTTGGCAGCCCCTGCAACATCAACGTATAACGCACTATTGCTATCAGCGGCGCGAATCAGATCCGAAATGCTCAGTTCTGGCGCTATTTCGGCTACTGGTTTAAGCAGTACTTCTTTATTCGGATGAGCAACTACATTGCCTTTACGATTAACAAGAATCGCGCGGCCATTGCCCGGTACCTGAATGGCTAAAACGTCTTTGATCAGTTTGTTGAGCGCCAAATTTGAAGCGGCAACGCCGATCAATTTGCCATTGTGTCGAACAGGTTCGGTTAACGTCACCACTAGAGTTTGCATGGTAACACTGACGTAAGGCGCAGTGGTGATAGCACTATTAGCGGCTTTGGCCTCTTTATACCAACCACGTTCTCTGGGATCGTAGCCCGCCTTGTTCAGTGAAGGATCATGACGAAACATCTCTCCTTGTTCATTCCCGTAATAACTTAGGCCAAATCCCCCCGCGACAAGCGCTTGACGTAAATGCGGCACAATATCGAGCTGCGGGTTGCGCTCGATTTCCTCTTTCAAACCTTTAACGGCGAGCTGTTTGTCATGAAACCAGTCCGCAATCCCCTTGGCATGAGCACTGAGTGTGTTGCGGCTTTCACTTTCAATCGCTTTCCAGCTGTGAGTTTTAAAGGTTTGATACCCAACAAAAAGAAGTGTCGCGGCGGTAATCGCAATCGCTAAAACGACGGAGGAAACCATTTTCCTCTTTAAACTGAATTGCATAGATGGCTCTCATTGCTTATTAGAAATTCTATAAAGCGTAGATTATCAATCTAATTTGTGAAATTCTGGCTATGCGTCTAACTTTATATCCAAGCTGTTTGTCTTTGCAGTAAGGTTGTGATCTTGCTTCAAAACAAACGGCGCCCAATAGCGCCGTTCAGAGGTGGATCGCGACATCATCGCTTTCAGGATAATTTAAAGGTCGCCACTTTGGCACTAAGTTCAGAGGCTTGTTGCTTCAATTGGTTGGACTCGCTTGAGCTGTCTTGCGAACTGACCACCAGTTGATCGGCAACATCTTTGATTTAGGTGATGTTCTGGGTGATTGCGCTGGTAACGTGCGTCTGCTCTTCCGCCGCCGTCGCAATTTGCGTCGCCATATCACTAATTAAATTCACCACCGCAAAACCTCGGCCTTGCTCACCAGCACGCGCGGCTTCAATTGCCGCGTTGAGCGCGAGCAAGACGTTGCTTCGTTTGTGCGCACTGAACACAAAAACGTTTTTGCTTTTGACCGAGTTTATTTTCAATCATGGCCATTTTATTTTATATAAAAGAGCATTTTTAATAATATCTAATTTAGCAAAACGAAATTTAGCCAATGTTGCAAATCAAAACTGGAACTCAAAATAAAATTACCAAAAAATAATCATTTTAAATCTAGAGAATGAAATAAATTAGCATTAGATTATCTATGCAAAGCTAATAAAACACCACCTCATTAAGCAATCTCTTATTTTGAAATGTAAAGAACAAATAAAAAACAACAACTTATCATTACACTTATAATAATTAAAAAGATATCAAAGGTCATTATTACATCAATCAATATTTGTCAACAATAAATGGTTACATTATTTATTTTTGTGAAAATAAGCCAGAATAAGAATTTATTGCCTTCCCATTAACATTCATGGCGGTTTAAAAATAACCACTTTATGAAATAAAAAAGTTTCAACATTCAAGGATGAGGACCAATACCCTTACGATTATTAACATTATTTCGTGATCGGTAGTTTAATATAATAAAACCAACTCGTAATGAGGAAACTATGCGAAAAAACAACAATAAAATAGCAGGAAGAATACTCCTTCTTTCAAGCTTGTTTGCTGCACAGGCTTTCGCGGATGTCCAAATTTTGGGCAGTGAAAGTGAAATCTCTCAGGCCATCGCACAAAGCTATCGCCAACCTGTGACGCTCTACAGTGGCCATTTATCTCAGCAAGATTTGCTTTATGTCAACGCAGGCAGCGCTTCTGAAGATGAACTCAACCTCGCTCAACAGCACATCGCTAATGGTGATACGGTTGTGCTCGATCTCACGACAATTGCTGGCGAAGAAGCGCAATTCTCACTGAGCCAAAAGCTCACCGGACTGGGCATTTCAGCCCCAGTGGTCGTGACTGGCACCTATCAAGGGGATTCCTTAGTCAATGCGATTGTCAGCGATGTGACCGATGAGAACGGTAACTCGCTCAATAACCGCGCCGCAGAGCTGGAGAGTATCACGCAGTCTCTGCAACACGCACTTGATCGTTTTGGCTTCGGAGGTAACTAAGATGAAAACACCCGTTATATTTACGTTTTCGTTACTCGCCGCGGCGATGAACGCCAGCGCACAAGAATATGTGCCGATTGTCGAAAAGCCGATTTACATCACCAGCTCAAAAATTAAATGTAACCTGCATACGTCTGGCGATTTTGATAATACCCGCGATTGGTGTAATGCTGGTGCGTCAATTGATGTTCGCGTTAACGTCGCACAAATGCGCTCGGTGCAATCCGCTACCGCCGCAGGCTTTACCCCGGATGCAAAAATTGTCCGCTTTACTGTTGATGCAGACAAACCCGGTACAGGCATCCACCTTGTGAACGAGCTGCAGCAAGAGCATAGCTGGTTCCAAAGCTGGGCGAACCGTCGCACCTATATTGGTCCGTTTGCCAGCAGCTACGATTTGTGGGTTAAGCCGATTTCTGGCTACACACCGAAAAAGGCACGTGATTTCCCACAGAATGAGAACAAAAACTACCAGCACCGCGACACGCATGGATACTCGATTGGCGTGAATGGTAAAGTGGGGGCTGAGGTCAATAAAGACGGCCCTAAAGTGGGTGGTGAAGTCAGTGGTTCGTTCACTTATAACTATTCGAAAACCTTAGTGTTCGATACAAAAGACTACCGCATCAACAACCGTTCTTCGCTAAGCGATTTCGATATCTCCTTTGAACGCGAGTTCGGTGAGTGTGATGAACTGCGCCGCCAGGAGTTGGGTTGCTATTTTACCGCAGCTCACTGGGGTAGCGGATGGGTGTTTGACAAAACCAAGTTCAATCCGATCTCCTACGCTAACTTTAAACCCAGCTATGACGTACTTTACGAAACGCCTGTCAGTGAAAGTGGCACCACAGACTTTGAGATTGGGGTAAAGCTTAACTACCGTGCTCGTTTTGGTACTGTGGTACCTTCGGCGCTGTTCTCTGTCTATGGCCCTGCGGGGTACTCTTCAAACAGTACAACCGTTAAACAACGAGTGCGTGTAGACTGGAATCATCCGTTGTTCGAAGCCGAAGCGCACGTTACCTTGCAATCTTTGAGCAATAACGATTTGTGTCTCGATGTGTATGGTAAAGATGGCGATCAAAAAGCCATCGGTGGCGAGGTCAACGGCTGGAGTTGTCATGGCAACTGGAATCAAGTTTGGGGTCTTGACAAAGAAGAGCGCTACCGCAGCCGTGTTGCGCCAGATCGCTGCCTGACCGTCGGCAATGACCACCGTCTCACCGTTGAGCGATGTGGAGCAAACCTTGCTCAGAAATGGTTCTGGGAAGGCGACAAGCTGATCAGCCGTTATGTCGATGGCAGCAACACTCGCTACGTGCTAGATATCATCAGCGGCCAAACTGTCGGCGTCAGCCCTGAATCCTCAGCAACGCATGCACGCTGGAAACCCACGCTGCAACAGATCAAACTTTAACCAGCCTAGCGCTCTCGCATTCAGCGGGAGCGCTTTAGTTCTAACCAGCGAACGTTCGTTTGCTCAAAAACCAATCACAAAAGTTCCAAAACGCCATTTTGTAACACGTTGAAAATGAGAGATATCATCCATATTCGCAACTTAATATCCTGTTTTATTAATATTATTAATTGAAATGTAACATTTCTCACAGAAAACTTTGTCAATCAATACGAAAATCCGACCGATTTCGAACGAAAAGTTTTTGCTCGTTCGCACTTTAGAAGAAACCACCCGCTCTCTACTCAACATTCTTTTGTTCGGGGCCGTTTCTATACCATCGCAAAACACAAAGTAAAGAGGCTTACCATGTTTGGTATATTCACACCCAAAGCGCATATCAATCGCCTACCTGGCGAGAAAATCGATAGTGCTTACTCCCGCCTGCGCTGGCAATTGTTTATCGGCATTTTTGTTGGTTATGCTGGCTACTATCTGGTACGTAAAAACTTCAGTCTGGCGATGCCATATCTGATTGAACAAGGCTTTAGCCGCGGCGACCTCGGTGTCGCTCTGGCTGCGGTATCCATCGCTTACGGTTTATCTAAATTCTTAATGGGTAGTGTTTCCGACCGTTCTGATCCGCGCTACTTCCTCAGCGCAGGCTTGGTGATGTCTGCCTTAGTCATGTTCTGCTTTGGCTTTATGCCTTGGGCAACCGGCAGCATTACCGCCATGTTTATCTTGCTGTTTTTGAACGGCTGGTTCCAAGGTATGGGGTGGCCTGCCTGTGGCCGAACCATGGTGCACTGGTGGTCTCGCAAAGAGCGCGGTGAAATTGTCTCAGTGTGGAACGTGGCGCACAACGTAGGTGGTGGTTTGATAGGCCCACTCTTCCTCTTCGGTTTGTGGATGTTCAATGACGACTGGCGCACCGCTTTCTACGTACCTGCCTTCTTCGCTCTACTGGTAGCGGTATTTATTTGGATTACCATGCGTGATACGCCTCAATCTTGTGGCCTGCCACCGATTGAAGAGTACAAAAACGACTACCCAGACGATTACGACACCTCGCACGAAAAAGAGATGACGGCCAAAGAGATCTTCTTTAAGTACGTGTTTAACAACAAACTGCTTTGGTCTATCGCAATTGCGAACGCCTTCGTTTACTTGATCCGCTACGGCGTACTCGATTGGGCTCCGGTATACCTGAGAGAAGCCAAAGAGTTCACGGTTGACAAATCTTCTTGGGCTTACTTCCTCTACGAGTGGGCGGGCATTCCGGGTACCCTGCTGTGTGGTTGGATCTCAGACAAACTGTTCAAAGGCCGTCGTGCGCCAGCGGGCATTCTGTTTATGGTGTTGGTAACGCTTGCGGTACTAGTTTACTGGTTTAACCCAGCAGGTAACCCTGGCGTGGACATGGCAGCGCTGGTGGCTATCGGCTTCCTCATCTATGGCCCTGTGATGCTTATTGGTCTATACGCACTCGAACTTGCACCGAAAAAAGCCGCTGGTACTGCTGCAGGTCTAACGGGTCTGTTTGGCTACTTGGGCGGCGCAGTGGCGGCAAACGCGGTACTGGGTTACACCGTTGACCACTTTGGCTGGGATGGTGGTTTTATCATCTTGATCGGCTCTTGTATCACCTCCATTGTTTGTTTGACTTACGCACTGCTGGGCGAACGCGCTCATCACGAAGCGAAGAACAAACAGAAAGAAGCCGTTGCTTAATTAAACTTCCTCAAGCCCGTTTTTTTACTGCCGTAAGCTAACGGGCTATTTTCTGCGCGAAAGTGTCATCATAGTTACATTTTCGAACGTCAGGATACTCCTTCGAAAATTTAGTGAAAACAAACACAAGGAAAATTCCATGAAGCTCTCTCCTCTCTATTTCGCTCTCGCTGCTTTGGCAGCTGGCAGCGTGACCGCAAAACCCTTGGTGATTGCTCATCGCGGCGCTTCTGGCTATTTGCCAGAGCACACGCTGGAAGCCAAAGCGCTGGCTTACGCCATGAAACCAGACTATATCGAGCAAGATGTGGTAATGACCAAAGATGATCAGTTGGTTGTGCTGCATGACCATTATCTTGACCGCGTGACGGACGTCGCGGATAAGTTCCCAGATCGTGCCCGTGCGGATAAACGCTACTACGCCATCGACTTTACTTTAGCTGAGATCAAATCACTGCGAGTCACCGAAGGTTTCAATATCGATGACAAAGGCAACAAAGTGGCGGGCTTCCCCAACCGTTTCCCGATGTGGAAAGGCGATTTCACCGTCCCTACCCTGCAAGAAGAGATTGAACTGATCCAAGGGCTTAACAAAACGTTAGGTTACAATATCGGCATCTACCCAGAGATCAAAGCACCTTGGTTCCATCGCCATGAAGGCAAAGATATAAGTACTGCGGTATTGAAAGTGTTAAAGCAATACGGCTACACCAACCAAGAGAGCAAAGTCTACCTGCAATGTTTCGACCCGATTGAGCTTAAACGCATTAATGATGAATTGATGCCTGCGATGGGAATGGATCTGAAACTGGTGCAGCTTCTTGCCTACACCGATTGGAACGAAACTATGGTGTACCAAGGTAACACTGCAACACCCTACGATTACGACTGGTTCTTTAAACCCGGTGCGATGAAAGAAGTGGCAACCTACGCAGAAGGGATTGGCCCTTGGAAACCGATGCTCGTGGATGACAAATCAACCAAAGACAATCTGATTGTTCTACCGCTCATGCAAGAGGCCAAACAAGCCGGCCTTGCTGTGCACCCTTACACGTTCCGCGCAGACCCTGGCCGTATTGCGCCATACGCAGAAAATTTTGCTGGCATGCTGGACGTTTTCTATAACAAAGTCAAAGTAGACGGTCTGTTTACCGACTTCCCGGACAAAGCGGTGCACTTTTTGTCCGAGCAAAAATAGACTCAATCCAGTTTCAATCATGCCCATTTTTGGAGGCCGATTTACGGCCTCTTCTTTTATTAGCTTTTACTAAAAACCGATGATATTCCTTACTTTTCGCTGCATTACCGCGTAAGATCGCCCACTTTCAAGTTCCAATCCTCCAGCTTTAGAATAAAAAATCTTTAATAAAATGTTAACATAACGCCTAGCTTCAAAAAGGCTGCGCGCTATTTTTGAAGGCATTAGGGCCTCGCGCCTAGGACAATTTCTCAAGGAGATTTCATGCTTAACGCTGTCACCGCCAAAGCGGTCATTGATCATGCTCTGTTTCTTGGAGCCGACTTCGCTGAGCTGTTTGTAGAACATCATCAAACCAGTTCTGTTTCGCTAACTTCCAAAGAAGTGGACAAAATCAACTCAGGTATCGATTTTGGTATCGGTATCCGCCTATTCTTTGGCCACAAAGTGCTTTACGGCTACACCAACAGCACGGATGAAACAGAGCTAAAACGCGTGACCAGCTTGCTCGCAGCCAAAGATAAACGTGAGCAAATCGCCCATGCTGGCGCACTCAACCTTATTCGCTACCCTGTGCAGCACGGCTGCACTATGCCGCTCAAGCACGATCCGAACTTAGAGTCCAAAATCGCCTTTTTGCGCCAAGTGGATCTCGCTGCGCGTGCCCAGAGCGAAAAAATTGTTCAGTTTATCGGTAGCGTGCTGCAACGGGAACAGCAGGTTGAAATCTTCAACTCTGAAGGGCTGCACATTGCCGACACTCGCCACTATGTTCGCGTAGCAGGTAATGCGGTTGCCCAAGATGGCAGTGAGCAAAGTACAGGGATGGACGGCCCCGGCGCGCTGGCAGGCTGGGAATACAGCCAGCAACTGGACGCCAAAGCGATCGGTTGCGACATCGCCGCCCAAGCACTGGTGAAACTCAACGCCGATGCCTGCCCTTCTGGTGAGATGCCTGTGGTCATTGGCAACGGTTTTGGTGGCGTTATTTTCCACGAAGCGTGTGGTCACTTGCTTGAGACCACTTCCGTGGCAAAAAAAGCCTCGGTATTTCACGACAAAATGGGCGAGATGATCGCGCATCCTGTGGTTAACGCGGTAGACGATGGCACCATGACAAACGAATGGGGCTCTATTCACATCGACGATGAGGGTATGGAAACACAGCGTACTCAATTGATCAAAGATGGCCAACTGACCAGCTTTATGGTTGATAAGATGGGCGGAATGAAAACGGGTTACGCGCGCACTGGTTCAGGACGTCGACAAAACTATAAGTTCGCACCAACCTCTCGCATGCGAAACACCTTTATTGAAGCAGGTAACAGCTCACTTGAGGAGATGATTTCCAGCATCGAAAAAGGCATCTACGCCAAAAAAATGGGCGGCGGCTCCGTTCAGCCTGGCACGGGCGAATTTAACTTTGCCGTTCGTGAAGCCTACCTGATTGAAAACGGCAAGATCACTAAGCCACTGAAAACCGCAACGCTGATCAGCACCGGGCCAAAAGTGCTGAAAGAGATCAGCATGGTTGGCAAAGATATGGCGCTGGCGCCGGGGATGTGCGGCTCTGTCAGTGGTTCTGTGCCAACGACTGTGGGGCAACCGTCATTGAAAGTAGACAATATTCTGGTTGGAGGGGGCAACTAATGGACCAAAAACAACACCTGCTCACGGCGATTGATCATCTGCTCACCCAAGCCAAAGCAAAGGGTGCGCAAGCCGACATCGTGGCGCAGACCAGTGATAACTTCTCACTCAAAGCGAGCAAAGGCCAGTTGGATGAGTACAAAGTCAGCACTTCTCAGGTGATTGGTGTTCGCGTCGTGAAAGACGATCGCGTCGCCACCAGCTACTCTGAATCGCTGGCCACAGAGAGCTTAGATCTCATGCTTAATAACGCGTTAGAAAGCGCCAAGTACGCGAAAGTTGACCCTAAGCAAAAGATCAGTGTCATCGATAGCCAACTGACTGCCGACTACCCAGAACTCAATCAAGCTTGTGATGCCACTGTCGATGACAAAATTGCCCTAAGTCTGAGATTGGAACAAGGCGTGGTCAGCCGCCCGCATGCCAGCAACTCACCCTACAACGGCTACAGTGATGTAACCAGCCAAGTATTGATTGCCAATACCCAAGGCAGTTTATGTCAGCAAACGGAACGTTACCATTCCGCTTACGCCTATACCCTGTTTGAAAAAGACGGCAAACAGTCGATGGCTGGCGCTATGAGCTTAGGCCGACGTTACATCGATCTCGATCCTGAGTATTGCATTGATGCAGGCTATGAGCAGGCGCGTGATCTGCTCGACGGTGCGCCAGTCAAAACGGGCAACTACTCTGTGCTGTTCACCATTGACACCTTAAGTGAGCTGTTTGGTGCCTTTTCTGCCTGTTTCTCAGCGTCCAGTGCCATGAAAGGGTTCAATCCACTGCGCGATAAAATCGGCGCGGCCATTGCCAACCCTCTGTTAACGGTTTCCAGCCAAGCTTACGTTGAAGGGGGTTTTCGTATCCGCCGTTTTGATAGTGAAGGCACAGCGGCGCAAGATCTGGTCATTGTTGGCGCAGGCGAACTCCATTCTTTGCTGCACAATAGCTACACCGCCGCCTACTTTGGCGTCGCCAATACAGGCCATGCCTCTCGTGGACCGAAAGACAGCTTAGAAGTTTCGGCCCATCACACCGTCATTGGCTCGGGCAACAGCAGCTTTGCAGAAGTGACTGCAGGCGAATACTTAGAACTGGTCGACTTACAAGGCGCTCATTCTGGCGCAGATTTTATCAGTGGCGACTTTTCCTTTGGCGCGAGCGGATTTCTGTGTCGCGATGGCAAACGAGTCCAACCAGTACGCGGCATTACTGTGGCGGGGAACTTCTATCAAATGTTGAAAGAGATCGAGGCTGTTGGCTCCTTGGTCGAAGCCAACGATTCATACAGCTTTTACTCGCCGAAGATTCGCTTTGCTCGTTTGAGCATTGGCGGGAAATAAAATCATTGCTTGGAGGGCAAATGCCCTCCTTTTTCCCGTCGCACACCGCTCTCCCTTGTGCGCCTAGCCAAACCAGCCCTTCTCTTTGACAACTTTCGTGACAGTGTTGTTGAAATCATCAACATTGCTTTGGTCATTTTCACAACTTTTTGTACAATGCGCCGCAAACAGTGTGCCATTCGCCACTACAATAAAACGAGTTATAAGCAAGGTTCGGTGTCATCGCCCACCGCTGCGCACACTTTCAGGAACTTACATGTTGTCGTCACTGAGATCGTTTTTCGCCAAAGATATTACGCAGAACCGGCGTTTTCTGCTTTGCCAAATCTTGGTGTTTGTGGCTATCCAGTGCAGTTTCTCCTTATCCAATTTCTATGTGGTGCAAGCCGATCGGGTGCACGTGCTCTCCTTCACCGCCGCCTTCATCATGGCGATTTTCCTCAAATACTCATGGCGCGTGATTCCTGGCGTAGTCTCCGGATTGCTGTTTTACTACAGCTATTTTTCTCATCGAGCGTTAGTGATTGCATTACTTTTCTCAACTGCTTTGCCTGCAATCCCGCTGCTTTTTTCTACCATTTATCAGCGTATTACGCAGACCTTTGATGCACATAATTTTCCTTTGCGGCTAGTCTATTACATTCTTGTGTTGGGGCTCGTTTATCCCATCGCCAATAGCCTGCTTTTGATCAGCATCAGTGACTATTTTGGCACTGCAGCACCGTTTGATATTCAGTTTCTATTTTATTCCGTGCTCAGCGGCGCATTGACACAGTTGGTATTAACGCCCTTGTTTACGCTGGTGATCCACTATCTCGCCGAGGGAAGTAACGCGCCTTATATCCAGCTCGACAAAGCGATGCATGAAGACAGCCTCACCAGCTATCACTACCGCTTGTGGTTCACCATCTGCGTTCTAGTTTGTGTCTTCACCCTGTTTGGTGAAAGCTCGCTCTATCGCGACACCATGTCGCTGCTGCTGATCTGTCTGGTGGGCGTCGGCATTGGCAAATATGGCCTTGTTCGGCCAGTGCTGTTTGCAACTTTTGTCTTGCTACTGACGATCGAAGACGGCGTGAGTCGCCTCAATCAAGGCATCCTCTCTGAGCGCCACTTTTACGGTATTTTGCTGGTTCTGTTTGTCATGACCGCTTTGATGTTTATGCTTGGCGCGCACTCGATCAAAAACTACCTCACCACCCGCGAGGCGATCGTGCGCGAGCGGATAGACCCTTATACCGGGCTGTTTAATCTCGCGCAGATGCGTGAAGATATCGAACAAAGTGGTCACGTAGTACTCATTTTCATCAATCTGACCCCGACCGTTTCCAAGCTGAGCAGTTTGGGGCATCGAGGCCGTGCGCAACTGATTAAACAACTGAGCCACTACCTCAACGAGAAAACTCAGTACATTAAACGCTGCTACCTGCCACCTTTTTCTGAAGGCTTGGTTTGCTACGTGCCACGTCTACCGTATCTCAATTCCGAGCTAAAGAGCCTGATCCGTCTACTTGATCAGTTCCATTTTTACTTTCAAGACACCTCGATTAGCCTAGTCAAACGGACGATTCATTGCACTGACCTAAAGTACGATCAGGATCTGGAAAGCTTGGTCTCATCACTGTGTGAACAGTACAGTGATGCGCAAACGGACATCAAATGGCTCAACCAGCACACCACGCCATATTCCGAATTGGAAAAGCTCAACTTCATTCAAAATTGTTTTAAAAACAATCAGTTTGAACTTTATTGCCAACCCTATCGCAACCTACACGGACGCTTAAAAGAAGAGTACTTCGAGGTACTACTACGGCTTAAAGTTGACGGTCAGGCGATGATGTCGCCAGCGGAGTTTTTCCCGCTCATCAACGAGTTTGGTTTGGAAGTGGAACTCGACAAATGGGTTGTCAGCCACACTTTTATTTGCCTGAGTCGATTTGTCGACGACTGGCAGAGTATCGGCCGCTGCTCAATTAATCTCACCGCCAAAGCGCTCAGTGATGATAGTTTGGTCAAAGGCGTGGTTTCCTTAGCCCAACAATACGGTGTGCCGCTGGGCAAAATCTGCTTTGAGATCACCGAATCGGATGCACTACGCGATGAGGAACAAGCGATTATTGCCATTGAGCAGTTGCGTAAAATCGGTTGCACTATTGCGCTGGACGACTTTGGCACCGGTTACGCCAGCTTTGATTATTTGCGCCGTTTGCCTTTGGACATCATCAAAATTGACGGTTCGTTTGTACAAGAAATTACCCACAGTGATAGGGACAAAACCATCGTCCAAGCGATCAGTCAGGTCGCCAAAACCATGAACTTGACCACGGTTGCCGAGTTTGTCGAATCTGAGCAACACGCTGACATTTTGTGTGATTTAGGTATCGACTACGCGCAAGGTTTTGGCATTGCCAAACCGCTGCCACTGCTTAGCCATTTAAAACGTTGTCAAAAAGACAGATTTATCTAAAGCAACCCATTTTCCCCACCAATCGCTCAAATGTGTTGGCTTTTTCGCCACTTTGAATACAACACCAACATCCAAAAAATAACAAATATTTGCAATATTAAACCAGTAAATATCACACATTAAGTTCTTTTATCTATTTTGTCGAAAAAATAGCAAACAGATAATTTACATAATCTGCCGATCTGCAGCAGATATCGCTAGCTTGGCCATGTGATATATCAAACTAAAATGTATAACATTCGCGAAATTATTATTTTCACAAAGGCAGTATCAAAGTGAAAGAATCTCGAGAAACGTTAAATTTTAGTGATCAGGCACAAACTGGCACTTGGTCCAAACACGATACCCATTGGGTACTGAGCCTCTTCGGCACCGCGGTAGGAGCGGGCATTTTGTTTCTGCCAATCAACTTAGGTATTGGCGGTTTCTGGCCACTGATGCTGATGGCACTGGTCGCATTTCCTATGACCTTTCTTGGCCACCGAGGATTAGCACGCTTTGTCCTTTCTTCTCAACAGCGCAACGCGGACTTCACCGACGTGGTGGAAGAACACTTTGGCAGCCAAGCCGGCCGTTTGATTTCACTGCTCTACTTTTTGTCTATTTTCCCTATCCTGCTCATCTATGGCGTTGGCATTACCAACACAGTCGATAGTTTTATGGTCAACCAAGCGGGCATGGCTTCATTGCCACGCGTGCTACTCTCCGGCGTATTGGTAGCGAGCTTAATCGCCATCATGCTCGGCGGAGAAAAGCTGATGCTCAAAGCCTTTGCGGTAATGGTTTATCCGCTGGCCGCCATTCTGGCATTTTTGTCTTTCTACTTGATCCCAGATTGGCAGTTGCCATCATTGACGATACCGAGTGGCGTTGATTTCATGCAAACGGTATGGCTTGCCGTACCCGTTGTGGTGTTCTCTTTTAGCCACGCTGCGGCGATTTCCAGCTTCGCTAATGTGCAGCGTCGCCATTACGCAGAGCACGCTGAGAAAAAATCGGAACAGATCCTAAAGCGCACCAGCGTTATGCTGATTGCTTTTGTCCTGCTGTTTGTCTTCTCTTGTGTGCTGGCACTTTCTCCAGAACAGCTCGCCGAAGCGAAAGCACAAAATGTCTCGGTACTTTCTTACCTAGCCAACGCCACCAACAACCCATTTATCGCCACGTTTGGCCCTCTAGTCGCCTTCATCGCCATTACGTCTTCGTTTTTAGGGCATTTCTTAGGCGCGCGGGAAAGTCTCAATGGCCTTATCACCAAACATGCGCGCATCAGTAACAACAGCGCTGACAAAATCACCATCGTGCTGCTATTTGTTTCCATTTGGATTGCGGCAGTCATCAATCCAAGCATCCTCGGCATGATGGAAACCCTATCAGGACCAGTGATCGCCATGATCCTCTTTATCATGCCTGTGTACGCGATTTACAAAATCGACGCCTTGCGTCAATACCGCCATAAACTGAGTACTTGGTTTACTCTGCTTAGTGGTCTGCTGGCCGTATCCGCACTTTTGTTCTCGATGGTGTAGTCGCGCGGATAACTTCAACGCGGCCTGTGAACAACCTCACACTGCCAACGGCCATGTTGCTCGCTCACTTGATACCTCATTTCACGGTATTGCCAAGAAATGGGCAAAATGGCTTGCGGTTGGTTGAGCTTTACGTTGAGTTTTAAATAAGTTTCTGCGTTTGCGCCTGAGAAGGTATCGACCCAAATCAGCCGATTCAGCCAACCACACGCTTTTTCCAGCTGAGCTGGAGAGGTTGTCGTTGCGGTGATGCTCTGCCATTGGCCGCCTTCATCCCAGCGGGTAGTGAGCACAATTTCCGCGGTTTGATCGTCAAAATAGGCTGGCTCTGGCAACAGGTGTTGCGCTCTGGCCTGCAAAAGATGACGCTGCTCAACTGCGCTGCCTTGGCGCAACGCTTGCCAATGTGCTTGTTCCGCACTGCGGCCAATCAGCAAGGGATGCGATAACACGCTGGCACACTCGGCATCTTGCCAACTGCACTGGCTAAAGTAGTAGCGGGCTTTATCTAGGTCGCGCTCAGTATTGAGGTAGTACACCCCCAAGTTGTACTGAATATCGCTGTCGAAGGGTTCAAGTTTTGCCGAGCGTTGCCAGTACTCCCCGCCTAATCGTTGATCCTGCTTCACGAGTCCGTTGTAATAAAGCGTACCGAGATTGAGGTAAAGCAAGGCACTCTCGTTATCGGGTAAACAACTTAAGTAGAGTTGTTCCGCTTGTTGAAACTGCTTTTTCGTTTCGAACATGACCCCTAAGTTAACACATGCATCGGCACTGCCTTTGGCTATCGCACGGCGATACCAAGTTTCACTCTCGGCCAGCTGACCAAGCTGCGCATAGCTGTACCCTAACTGATAGAGCACACTCTGCTGAGTGAACTCGTTCAGTTTCTCTACATCCGCATAGGCGCGTTTCAACCATTCAATCGCCAGCAGAGAGTCATACGCTTGAGCACTGTAACTGCCAAGCAAATAGGCTTGGTATTCGGCTGGGTGCTTTTCAAATAGCTCTACATCCAGCGATGCGCCATGTTGCTGCAATAGCGTGTAGGCCTTTTGAAAAGTGGCGGAATTGTTATCCCACTGTTTGAGGTTGTTTTGTACGGCATAAGCCGAGCTGCTGATTGCTAGCAATAAGAGTAGGTTGGCGCTATGCAGCGGAACTCTTTTAGTGACCATTGGTGTCGCTGTCGTTGCCATTGGGGGCTTCACTCTCTGTTATGCCAAGCAGGCGCGCCATTGCTTCATCACCGAGCTGCACATGCAGCAACTGATAGAGATTGGTGAATGATTGATACGCCTCTCGCCAATACGCCGCCAGCGGTTGGCTGCGTCTGACACCTTGCCAATGATGTTGATAGCTTTCATGGAAATGGCGTTGAGTCCGCTGGGTCAGGTTATCTGCCAACCGTTGCCATAATGGTTCACTTTGCACCAGCCACAGCAGATTAATCCAGTCGCTGGCCTCAGCTTCACGCAGTAACGCTTGTAACTGTGCATCGCTTAAATGGGCGAACAAAAAAGCGGCGCGCCACGGGGTTTGCTCGCCGGGCGCGTGGTTCTCTAACTCTTGTTGTAGCTGAGCGTCCGTGAATGGCTGCCAAACTAATGGTGCAAGCGGATACTCTCTTTCGCGCGCCTGCTCTGCCTCTTCCAAAGCCGCTTGCCATTCAAAACCGAGTGACGCGAGCATGATGTCGCGCAGATAATCACGTGGCCTGCCCTCGCTCAGTGCCAGCATACCATCGCTAAACAACAGCAGCGCCAGTTGTTCAAACGCCGAAAAAGGCTGATTCAACAACCCTCTCTGGCATACTTGCGCCACTGCGCTGGCATCATGCCCCCACAGCAAAAGTTCGATCACTTTGTCACAATAACTTTGTGCAGCTTGGCTCAAAACCGGTTCGACAAAGGGTTGATGCGCCACTTCCAGCACCAACCAACCTTGGCGAGCCACTAAATCGCGATAGTGCAGTACCTGCTGCACTATAGGCAGCAGCGAAGCCCTTTGCGCTTGGTTTAACGCCTGAATATTTCTGTGTGTCGCTTCACTTAGCGAGAGTTGGCTCATGCGCTTTTCACTCCATTCATTTACTGCTACTCAGCTTGCGGTGAACAAAACGCCGCGTAATCGGCAATGCGTGCGCTTAATCGCTGCGCAGCGCCTGCATCGGCACGGCCCAAGGCATCCAAAATGCGCTGCGCTTCATCGCGATAGGCAGCAATTTTTTCACGGCTCCAGTGGTGTGGCGGTGGCGATAAGTTGGTGATGCGATCGCACAGCTTCACCAGCCATATTTCATCTGGCTGCTGTTGTATCCTCGCCAGTGAATCGGCCATTTGCGCTGCCTTATCGCCTACCTGCTTATTTTTGCTCAGTGCCAACACGCCTTGCGCCACTTGCTCCCCAAACGCTTCTTCCACTTGCTGATAACGGGTTGAAGTATCTTCAATCACATCATGCAGCAGCGCCACTTGCAGTGCTAAACGGCCATCAAGATCGGGGCGCGATTTAAGTGCATGCATCACCTCCATTGCCACTGCGCCTAAATGCACACAATAAGGCAAGTGCTCATCATGCCGTCGGCCTTTGAAGGTTTGCCCAGCATGGGCGCGCGCTGCAAAGTACCACGCGGCTAAGTAATCATCGGGGTTCCAGTTCATCATCTGTCCTACTTGCTTACACTTACCTCAGCATGCCACCTTTAACCTTGCCTTTATCACCACACTTTCGGTACAAACTGGCAGCGCAGTTGACCGCGCAGCCAGTTATCTTGCTGGATGGTTTGGCGCAAACCTCGGTGGTAGTCGTTAAAGGTGCCGAGCATCAGCGCGCACTCTTGGCGGCGGCTGTTTTCATGGCGGCACAGGCTGAGGGTTTGGCCATCAAACTGTGCGTAGAGGGTGAAACTATAACGGCCATCTGCGGTGCTTTGTTTCACCGCTTGCGCCGGTTGCTTCGCCAAGAGATCGAGCGCCAAGGGCTCGCTCGTGCGCCATTTTTTATTAAAGTACAGCTCACTGTTTTGCAGCACGCATTGCACCCGCTCGCCATACTTGGCGTTTTCACGCGCCAACTCCAGCTGCGCTTGCTGCTCTTTCAGCGCTTGTTCGCGTGCTTGTTGCTCGGCCAAACGGCGCGCTTCACGTTGCCTATCCAACTCGGCTTGTTTTAGCTGCGCGTCATATTGCTGCTCGGGGGTTAATGCCAGCCATTGGGCTTCACTCATTCCTAATGGGTAACTGGCGCACGCCGTCAGCAGCAAAGCGCACACCACACAGCTCAAATAGGGTTTGAGTGGGTTTAAGCGAGGTTTCATTTTGCTTCTCTATAGTGATGCAATTCAATGCGCAGTTAGACACCGCTACATTAGGTATCTTAACGTCCATCGCGAACGAAACGAACACGGCTTTCAGCCCCTCCTATCAATTCGTCCACTACTGCACCATCTCCAAAATAAACTCCCCATCCTCCTATCGCTGTATCTCGATAAATAAATGGTGATGAAGACCAATACGATTGATTGCCTGTATTAGGAAAGGCAATTAAATTAATGGTTGGTTTCTGATAACTCTCACCACGGCATTGACCAGCTAACTTATTTGAAAACATAGAATAATAAAAATAAGTATCAAACAATTGATTAATAAAATTACTCGAAAAATGACGACCTTCAGAGCATAAAACTAACGACTCTAGCTCATCAATTGTGGGTAAGCGCCAAGCCGTTGAGCCTGCAAAATTGTGCTTTAGCTTTATTGCGTCACGCCATTTATATTCTTTCGCCTCACCGTTGCAAGTTTTGCCATCCCAGCTTTGACCTAGGCCACAGCGCATCCAAGTAAGGTTGGTTTCTTTGTCATATACCGTTCCATTCGGATTAACCACATATTGGTTCACGGTTGCAGGCGGCTCTTTTTGTTCAGAAGAAGGGAGCACTGGTTTAGGTGTACTTGGATTAGCTTCGGCTCGCACCAAACGGACGTGGTAGTCGTTGAGCTTATTGTCGTTGTCGACGTCACCACCGTAGAAGTTGACGCTCCACGCGCGGTTACTATTGCTGGCATCGGGCGAAGACGACCAATAATAACTAAAACTATCTGACATGTTGGGAAAAGCCCTGATGTTGATGGTCGGTTTTTGGTAGTTGTTACCAAGACATAAGCCATTGGTATCATTTACATACTTACCATTGGGACGCACTGAAGGCTTACGCCCGTTCGAGCAGTAAACCAATGAATCCAGCTCATCAATTGTGGGTAAGCGCCAAGCGGTTGAGCCCGCAAACTGGTGTGTTAGTTTGGTTGCGTCATTCCATGTATATTTTTTCGCTTCACCAGTGCAGGTTTTGCCATCCCAGCTTTGACCTAGGCTGCAGCGCATCCAAGTAAGGTTGGTTTCTTTGTCATATACCGTTCCATTCGGATTAACCACATATTGGTTCACGGTTGCAGGCGGCTCTTTTTGTTCAGAAGAAGAGAACGCTGGTTTAAGTGTACTTGGATTTGATTCGGCTCGCACCAAACGGACGCGGTGGTTGTAGCTCTTATGGTTGTTGTCGACGCGACCAGTCTCGAAGTCGACGAGCCACGCGTAGTAACTTTTATTGTAGAAATAGGGCGAAGACGACCAATAAGCATAATCCAGCGTGTTAGGAAAAGCCCTGATGTTGATGGTCGGCTCTTGGTAGTTACCAAGGCAAAAGCCATTGGTATCCCCCACATACTCACCATTGGGGCGCTCTGAAGGCTTGCGCCCTTTTGAGCAGTAGACTAAGGAATCCAGCTCTTCAATTGTGGGTAGGCGCCAAGCGGTTGAGCCCGCAAAATTGTGCGTTAGCTTGGTTGCGTCATGCCATGTATATTTTTTCGCCTCACCGTTGCAGGTTTTGCCATCCCAGCTTTGACCTAGGCTACAGCGCATCCAAACCAGCTGAGTTTGTTTATCAAACACGGTGCCATCAAGGTTGTCGTAATAACGGTTAGCGATAAGCGGAAAGGTCTCTATACGTGCGTTAACCTGCTGAACATATTTCCCTTGTGGGAAACGCTTTAAATACTCTCGTGCAGTTTCTATTGTGGTGGATTTTTCAAAATACAACGTTTCAATCTTTTGCCTAACTTCAATCGAATACTTGCCATTGGGATATAGCTTGAGATATTCATTCACACCCGACAAGTCGGTTGCGTTTTTGTAAATCGTATATTCTAAATTTTCACTCACTTGTTGAGCATATTTCCCTTGTGGGAAACGCTTTAAATACTCTTGCGCATCTGCAATTTTGGTGATTTTTTTGTAGTAATAGTTTTCGCCGTAGATCTGTTGTAGATCAAACTTAACCCGCTTATTGACGTTTTCAGCCAACATCAGGCTTTGGCTGCCTTCAAGGTAACTGGCATCGGCAAAGATTTTGTTCACCGAAATGTCGGTTTGCCCAGCGTGGGTCATAATATCCAACGGGCAATCTCCGATGGGCTTGCCGTTTAAGGTGATGGCGACACCTTGATCATTAAACTCACCGCAATCAATACGCAGTGCCACATTGGGTTCAGGCTGACAGGCGGTGATGGTTAGCGCCGCTATGGGAAGGAATATTTTTTTCATCATGATGATCAACTCTTTTTTATAAATTGGCACAAACGGCTTGGTAGTAAGCGGTATAAGAACGGTAGTAACGCGGTGCATCACTACCATACCAACCCACAGCGGAGTCAAACATTGCAAAGAGACTATTTTTCTTTCTCTCTTGGCCATTTCCATTGACACAAATAACGTCACAGTTAATCGAATTATCACTATAGCTATTACAGTATTGTGTCTCTCTTAACTGCCAGTTGCGTGAGTTTTGCGCATACATTTGCTGCTTTTGTTGCTGAGCTTGATTGGCGCGCTCTTGAGCGGCTTGCGCCTCTTTTTTAGCTTGGGCGGCTTGTGCTAACGCTTGCTCCGCTTGTTGCTTGGCTTTAAGTGCTGCTTGCTTTTCTGCCTCGGCACGCTCTTCCGCTTCCAACGCATCAAAATAGGCACTGGCCTGCTGTAAGCGGTTAACTTTCGGTTTGCTGAACTCTTGATAGGCAAAGTAACCCGCAATGCCGACCACCAACAACGCGATGATCCAGTTTTGCGGAACTTGCCAAAAGGGCTTTTTACTCATGGAATGTTCTCTATTAGCTTTAAATGTGAATAACATACTCTCTATTGATAATTTTAATCAATGTGTTACATCATCAAATGGCATGGCTTCTCTCTGCTTAATGTGATCCTGTTTAAAAAAATCCCATGCGGCGTTTTTTGCCGGTGGGGTGTTGCTCTAGATAACGGGCTAGTTCATCAAATACGCCGCTGTGATTGGCGTATTCCACGACCTGCTTGGCCGATTCAAACCACTCTAGAGTGCTTGGCTGACGCTGGCGAATGTGCTCGCTGAGATCGGCCATGGTGATGGTGCTGTCTTGTCCGGTGCGCAGAATTTGCTCTATCACTTGCTCACTCACGGCATCGACCCAGCCTTTAAGATCCGCACCGGAATGCCCCTCACTAAGCTCAGCAAGCTGGCGGTAGTCGAGCGGTTCAATCGGTAAATCAGCGAGTAAACGTTGCAAAATATCTTGCCGCGCTTTGGCATCTGGCGGGCTTACAAATAAGGTGAGATCAAAACGCCCCGGGCGACGAAAGGCGGAATCCACATCCCACGGTGCGTTGGTTGCGCCAATCACCAATAGGTTTTCATTGTCGCTTTCTACGCCATCCAACTCTGCCAGAAAGTGGTTGATGGTGGTGGTCAGTGAGGTGTGGCGCAGCAGCTCGCGCTTGCGGCCGAGGGCATCAATTTCATCAATAAAAATCACTGCCGGTTTGTGGGCTCGCGCCGTCGCAAACAGGGCTTGGATATTTTTCTCACTGTTACCAAGGTACATATCCAAAATATCGTCGATGCTGACGTTGAAAAACGCGGCGTGACACTCACCCGCGATGGCGCGAGCAAAGTAGGTTTTTCCGCAGCCCGGCGGCCCGTAAAGCAGCAAACCTCCGCCTGCGGATTTGTTAAAACGTTTAAACAGCGCAGGGTTTTTAAAGGGCTCGATAATTTTCATTCTTGCTTGCTGTTTTAGCTCATCCAAACCGCCAACGTGTGAAAAATCAACGAAATATTTGCTACTCAGCGGGCTAAAGTGGCGCGCTGTCGGGGGCGAGTTGTCCGCGGGTAGCGGCTCGGCTTGTTCATTCATCGGGGGTTTCCTTGGTATTCGTCAATCCGCGCCAACCTTTGGCTTTCCACACTTTCCAACTGGCTCTGCAAACCTGCCAACATTGGCTTGGTGAGTGGGCGGTGAGTTTATGTTGCAGCCAAGCCAGTAAGCGACTTAGCCAATAAGCGTTCAGCGTTAATACTGCGGCAATCCCGCCACTGATTAAGAAAGTGATGAGATCCCACTCTTGCGGCGGAAAAACCTGCGTTAACATCAGCAGCATAAGGCCAAGCGCGGGGATCCTCTCATCCCAGCTAAATACCCAAACGGTAAGGGCAAAACTGACCAACAGTAACCCTACCCTGATCCCACCCAAGAGATCTTCGCTGGCTAAATACGGCCATAGGTGGGTCGTGATGCCGAGCAGCGCCAACACGGCATACGCGAGCCCCGCTTGGATCTGGCGACGCACCTGTTGATTGAGTTGCTGTGCCACTTCGTGGTTGAGGGGATCAAAGCGTAAAATTTGCTGCAACAGGCGCTGCTTTTGCCAAGGGGAGGTACTGTATTGCGCCAACAACTCCAGCGCGAAGGCATCTTGTGGCTGGTGCTGTAGATGCTCACGCAAGAGGGTTTTGGCTAAATCAGGGCGCAAACAGAGCGAGCCATACAACTGCGCAAGATGCAGCCGCGCTTCGCGATGCCAAGGGTCGAGCGACAGCGCTTCAAGCAAATGGAACTGCGCTTTGCCAATCTGCTGCTGATGGAGCATCACCTGCGCAAGATTATCGTGGTTGTCGGCATCATGATACGCCAACGATAACGCGCGTTGAGCACACTGCTCTGCTTGTGTTAGCCGATTGAGACGCAGCGCGATTTGGGTTTTAATGAGCCAGAAAAAACTGTGTGAATGGCATTGGCTTTGCAGCCGCTGCGCCGCTTGATCCACCTCATCAAAGGCTTGTTGGCTATAGAGTGCTAACAAATGGTAAAGCGCTGCCGCCACATCGGTATGATCACTGGCGAGTTGGCGCTGCGTTTCATCAAGCAGTTGTTGGTAGCGGTTAAGTTGATACAAGAGCTCCAAGCGGTCAATATGCTCCATCACCCATTCCCTCGGCTTGGATTCACCAGCTCAATGCAGCCTTGGCAGCGATAGTGCATGCAGGCAAGGCTCAGCAGGTACGGCACAATAAAATAGTCAGGATTGATTGGAATGGTCGCCACCATCATGGCGATCCCCACCCCTTGCACTGCCCACAACTTGCGCGGCGGGTAGTAGTGCTTCCACATCGCCCATGCCCCATTTAACCCAAATAGCAGTATTAGCAACACCAACCAATACAGGGGCAAGGTAAACTGTTTGAGCCAGATGGTCATAAAAGTGAGGTGGCAAAGTACCAGCAACAAATGCCACAGCAGCGTGCGTAAGGTTAAGCTCATCACTAATCGAAGTTGCGCCAACGAATCGGACTGCGTGCGTAACAGGGTAAAGAGTGTGCGAGGTAACATCATGGCTGCCATTCCTGCTGTGAGTACAACTGCCACACGGTTAGGCAAGGTGCTTTACCTTGATAACAGCGCAAACGATGTTGATTTTTGCCTGAAATGGCACTCAACTGAGGCTCTAGCGCAGCCTGTTGCCGCAAATACTGTACGCTGCGCTGCATGATGGCTTTATCGTCAGGGTAATAATCAATATCGTCGATTTGTTGCAACTTCGCTTCGGCGTACGCTATGGCCTCGGTTTTATCTAAACCAAACAGTGTGATAAAGCCCAAATACTCATCGATATGCGCGATGATGTTGTCTTGCCATATGCGGGCATCGAGCAGTTCAAATCGGATCACCTGCGGCCACACCTTGGCGGCACTTTGCACATCACCACGCGCAAGGTATTGATCGATTTGGTGCTCTAACAGCAGAGCAAAAAAGTCATCAATAACAATGCCTTTGCCGCTGCCATTGTCGGTAAGGTAGATCGGCACAGCCGTGAGGGAGCCATCATTCTTGACCCGCTTCGCCCATTGCAAGCAGTGCTGTTCACTTGGCCAATCTGCCCACGGCCACCAAGGCTGGCTCACTTTTAGCTGATGATCCAATTGCTGAAACTGTTCAAGCTGTTTTGCCATACGTTTTTTCAGCCAAGCACTAAAGGTGATGCTTTGCTCTGCAGTGCTGCGTTGCAAGAGCGTTTGCAACTCGCCACGTAAAAATGGCCGCTCCTGCTTAAAACGAAAGCGTTCGTTCAGCAGTGCAAGGCGGCTTTGCAGATAAGCCTGCTGGGAAAACTCATTCTGCTTTTGCAGCACTTCTTGCAATAGCTGGTTATCGTAAGCGAGATAAGGCAAGGGCCAATCGTCTTCACCTTGGCACAGTGCCAGCGCATACTGTTTCTGCGCCCGAGGGATGAGGCGGGCATACTCGCCCTGTTCAAGGTTTAAATAATAAGGCACAGGCATAGGAGATAAAGGGTCGCTGTCCGTAGCCATTGCCACATCACGCTCTGGCATGCTCAGCGCATAAACCACAGCGCTGAGTAACCCTATACCCTGCATAACGAACCCAAGCCTTTTTGTTTGCTTCCATTGCGGCATCCGTGCCTACTCTTATTTTTATACCCTAAAGTGCGCCACAAAGGCGCACTGCCAAAAAACCAATCACTGTCCGGCTCGCACCAAGCGCCATTTATAAATCACGTTCAATAATCACTAACATACTTGCTATTGATAAAGTTAATCACTGCGTTGCATCATCAAATTGCATTATTGTTTACTGCCTTCGTCAATGTTCTTGATAGTCTTTCTCTAACGGCAACTTTTCTAACAACTGATGTTGTTGCAACGTCATTCGTGCCAGTTCGCGCCAGCGTAGGCATAGTTCTATCGGCAGTTTGTCGGCCAAATCTTTGGCAGTTCACACACTTGTTGCAGCACCTGTTGGTTTTGCGCGGGCGTAAAGCCTTGCTGGGGCAGTGAAAGTAGGATTTGCAGCAACAATTCTTCGCTGGTTTGTTGCGCCACGGGGTAGCGTGCTTCTTAAACGCCCCGCTATCTGGGTTTGGCCAAAACCCAGATAGCGCGGGGCGGTAGTAGGTTGTGTGAGTAGATCTGCTAAAGTATGGTGTCTACTGCAATCCTTTCTTATAAGTGTGCGCAATTAACCAGAGATTAGGTTGTAAGGTATTTGCGTTTTCATCACAGGTCGAACGCTATAGTTTTGTACAAACATACTTTTCAATCTCACTTTGAGACAAGTTATTTAATCCCATACGACCCAGAAAACCATGGTTCCACTCACCATCCCAGAAGTAGATGATATGGTCAGAACCTTGGGTACATTCCACACGATACGAAGCGGCCCCCATTACTTTGCCATTCGAAACAACGCGCTTTACTCCTCGTTGATTTGAAGCAACTGTATTTGATTTAGCCACGGCGCCTGCTGCAGCCGTAGTAGCAACAGCCGTTGTCGCAGTATCTACTGCATCTGTACTCGCATAACGCCGCGATTCCATACGCTTGGTATCTTCACCAATGAACTGATTGTAGAGCTCGCCTGTTTTGGTGACTACAGAGTACATTGATGCTGATTGCCTTGGCGCCGATGGTAGTTGTGCAAACGCGCTGAAAGCTAGCTTTTGGGTACCTTTGGCTTTCGGTTCTTTTGCGGCAACAAGTGACACTGATTTAATTTCTGCTGATATTTTCGCTACACCATCGGGATACACCGCTGTGTATCCACCTAGCGTCCCGCGATCAAAATACGCAGTCTGAAATGCGCCAAACCTTACAGCATTCCGAGCCGTTGCATTGTCTGAACTCAATCTCGAACTCACGACCTGTTCCAAACTAATGTGTGGTTTGGTAGTGGACGTTCCGAAAAGCTTTGCTTTTACTTCCTTTTCCAGTGGTAGATTGAATGAAAACTCAATCACCACATTAAAATCATGATACTCGGGGATAAAAGTCGCATTGCTCCCTAACCTCAATTGGTAACCAACGCTGGCGGTCGCGTTAACTTCGTAAGAATACTCAGAAGCCAAACCCCAACGCGATATTTTTCGGCCATCAACGGAAGAATCTAAGTCTGTCAACTCGAGCCTAAACAGCCCATCTTTGTTTTTGATTGATTCAAAGGCAAAAGCCTCCAAAGTCTTATGGTGTTCAGTTGTTTTGGCCAACTGCTGTGACTTTTGACCATCACTTGGTAACAACGTTAATTGATACGCTCGGAATTGTGCTAAAAATTGCCCCTTGTCTCTTAACAAAGCAACATAGGTCTCTTTGGTCTGTTGGTATACGTCTTGATATTTCGTCTTAGCAAAATCCTTTAGATATTTTTCATAGTCGTTTTCTGAAGTCAGTATCTTTGAAATGCTGGCGAGGTCCTGTTTTTCGCCGGACAAATCGTATGCTTTCTTCAAAGATGCGTACGTATTCTGCGTTCTGTACAGCGACAGTAATTTCACCTTGGCCAAGGCTGAAATTTCCGAATTTTTAGTATTACGTTTATAGAAAGCAATCAACTGCTCTTCTGAGGTCAATAGGGCCAGTTCAGATTTCAAATCGCCATTTTCCTTTGACCAAAGGTACGCATTTTGGAAACCCGACACCGTTTGTTTCGAACGATATAAACCGATCAGTTCACTCTTTGCCGAATACACAACAGGTAACGCGACCGCAGGCGAGTAGAGCTTTACAAATTCTAAAAGTGCGTCTTCACCTTTGATCAACGCGTACTCGGAAGATAAATCGTTCGAATCACCAGACCATTTAAACGCATTGCGATAACCTTGCACACTTTTCTGTTCTCTATAAAGACCAACTAGTCGATTCTTCACGTCTGATGCAGAGCTGTGCGCTTTGTATTGCCCTAAGTAACTGACTAATACTGCCGTATCTTTAGAATGCATCGCGTCTTTATATAAGATCGTGCGAATCGCCTCTTTACTGGATGCAGTAATTGATTGATATCGTATCTGTTGCTCTTTGCTGGTCGCCAACGTTACATCTTTACTCATTACCCAACCATGCTGTTGGTTCTCTAACGTTACCCATAATGCATCGGAGTTACTCTCGATCACCATCAATTGCATCACTGGGGTAAGACGAGCCTTAACATTTGTAAACTGCGGAGAGTCGTATAAGTTTGTTTCCCGAACCAATTTAGGTTCAGAGATCAAAGTATTTACTTTTTTATCGTTATATTTATGAATAAAATGTCTAAGTTGAGAGATATTTTGAGTATCCAATTTTTCATATTCAATCTCCAACACTGAAAACAGTGCTTGCCGAGAGAAGTAGCTCCCTTTCGTTACTTCGGAAAACTCTTCTAATCCCTCTACATCTTTTGACTTGGTCAGCCTAGCCAGCTCATTTATTAATAACTTTGAATATTCATCTGGGTCTTGCTGTGAAAGATATTGATGGTAGATGGATGCATCGTTCTTTGCTTTTGATAATTGATAATATGCCTCTCGCTCTTTTGCTTTATGACGAGACTTAATTGAAACGTCCAAACTAAGCCGGTTATTCACTTCAAACTCTGAGGCATTACGAAAATATTCTATTGCTGATTGAGGTTGATCTTTGGCTAATTCAAGTTCACCTAGTGCAGTCAGTGCATAAAACTGGCCGATACTCACACCCGATGCTTCATATCCTTTTAATGATTGCTCAAAGTGGCTTTGAGCACTATCTAGTTTATTTTCAGACAAGGATTGATAGCCATGCTGCAAGTGCTCTGTATTGGACAGCTGTCCAGCACAACCCAATAGCAAAAATAACAGTAAATAGCTGATTCTCTTAGCCACGGAAATCACCTCAAAACTTAAAAGTAACGGTATAAACAAACTCATTATTCTCAGGGATGTAACTTAAGCCCTGAGAAATGTTGCTCGCTTCAGAACGTAGGCTGGAGGCTTGATTGTCAAAGTACTGCCCCGCGAAATAACCAACAGCAAAGACTGCAAGCCCAGCATACAGAGCTATCTGACCATTTTCACTAAACTCATAATCACCACCTCTTGTTTCTTCTAATGTAGCTAGGGCATATATAAAACTGCCACCCCCTACAACATAGGAACTCCAACGTGAGGTATCTGCATAGATGTCATTTCTATCTGCTGCCGAAAGTAAATCTTGGTAACGCTCCTCTTTTTGCTCTAATTTTTCGAGTTCAAGAGCAGGGGGAGCGGTATTTGCCATGGTGTTAGCTAAACTACTGTTGACAGACAAAACCAAAGATAAAAAAGTAATAATTTTTTTCATTTCAACTCCATAAAAATAAGATTAAAAGCAATCTCTACTACATAAAAATTGGAATATAACCAATTATATGAGCAGTTATTTTCGGTTTTAAAAACCATAAAGATTTTCAGTCACATTGATATGACGAGTCCCACGCTCTACCTAAGCAAAAGCACCAAAAGCCAATCACTGCTCGGCTCGCACCAAACGGACGACGTTGCTTGTTGCTTTACCCCTGGAGAAGACGTCACCAGAGACAAAGTTGACGAACCACGCGTAACCACTGTTATCGGCATCGGGCGAAGACGACCAATACCAACCTGACGTATTGGGAAACTGTTGGTTATTAATTGCAGGACCAAAGCAGCGGTATTCAACAATTGAAGCCAGCTCGTTTTTGTTCGGCAAGCGCCAATCGCTGAATCCTGCCAAGGTATGTTGCGCGCCGGTAGCTAAAGCCTCCGCCCATGTAAAGCGAGTGGCATTACCGGTGCAATCGGTGCCATCCCAGCTTTGCCCAAGACTGCAGCGCTGCCAGATAAGCCCGGTGGTATGGTGGGTAACAGTGCCATCACCGTTATCGCTAAAATCCGTGTTTGGCGTGATGGCGGTGATAGCCCCATTTTCTCTACCTGCACATAAGCTGCTGGCATAGGCATTCACGCCCAGCAGTAACGGCAATAACACCAAAACCCGTGGCCAGTGATGATTGATTGTCCGCATAATATCTATCCTTTATCGCAAAACGTGTCACTGCGGCGGGCAACCAACCGCCGCACAATGGAAGAGGATGCGCAGCGCCCGTTAGGCAACTGAGCACGTTTTCGCATCATCTCTCCTTATTTTCCAAAAATCTATTATTGTCCGGCTCGCACCAAACGGACGAGGGCGCTGTGTTCCTTACTGCCGCTAAAGACCTTACCAAGGCCGAAGGTTACGACCCACGCCTCGCCACTGGCGTTGGCATAGGGCGAAGACGACCAATACGCACCAAGCGGACTGTAATGCGTCGGTGTATGTGGGAAATAGCTTTGCTCTATCGCGGGTAGAGTTCGCCCACTATGAACAATGCTGAGTAACTCATTTACTGAGGGCAGTCGCCAATCGCTGGCACCACAGAACCCTTGGTTATTAACCGCATTAACAAAGGCTTGAGTATTGCATTTACTGCTTCCGCAGTTGCTACGGCTTTGCTTGCCGGCATTACCGCCATTGGTGCTGTTATCGGGGTTGTACCAAGTGTAGCTATACGTAGCATCGCGCAGTCCATTCCAGCCAGCGGGTTGTTTGACTTCCCAAATCAGGCCAGTGACGTTATCGCGCACGCAGCTCCAATTTCTGGCACTGGCGGCTAATTCATCGCCGTTGGCATCCAGCTTGGTAAAGTCAAAACCGCCATCACCATCACCGACTTTGGGCAATTTAGCAGCTAATGCTTGGGCATCACGACCAAAGTGGCCATCTTGACCATCGGGAAGCGCAATGCCTTGTGGGTCTTGCGCGACACTGCAATCTAAATCGTTACTGGGTATGCCACCTTCGGGCACAGGGCCTTCACTGGTGGTATAAACAGCATTAGAGCACCAATCGATGCCGGTGTCGTTGAGTGGTTGGGTGGCGGCAAACGCGTTGATTTCGCCACTGGGGGCACTTTCTCCCTCAGGATGCACCGCGGTAACCACAACATGCCATACGTGTGGGGTTAAGTTACTGATGCGAATCGGTGGCTGCACATTTTGCAACCAAGTGCCATCGGCTTTGCTGGCGTAACTGTCGGGCTCGATGCCCGGTTCACGCGCATAATACACATGGTAACTGGTAGCGCCTTCCACCGCTGGCCAATCGAGTAACAAGCTGCTGGGGCCTTTACTGAGTCGAACATCGGTCACGGCAGGCAACTGGCTAAAGGTAACATTGACAGTACAGGCCTGAGTAACATTTAAAATGGTGATGCTGTACCCTTCGATTGCGCTATCACACCCCACTACCGTATCGACTTTAAAGCCAGCATCAGGTAGAACGGTAAAGACAGTCTTTTTACCCAACTCAACAGAGGCACTTTCAGGTATCACCGCGCCTCCAACTGATGTTTCCGTGCGGACTACAACACGCTGCTCCACTTGCGGTTCACCGCTATTTTGTCCACTGTCATCCCCACCACTTTCACCGCCGCCGCAACCGATGAGTGCGGTAACTAACAAGGTGCTAATAAGCACTTTCGCATGATTTGTTTTCAGTTGAATCACGACTATTTCCCTATTTTTGCTTTTGCTCGCAGCAAAAAGGCGTATTAGATGCCCACCAAATGGATTGATCTGACGGACGACGCGAATTTCTATAGAGCAAATCAGTTAAATACGCTAACCACTGAAAAATAAAGAGTTTATAAATCCTCATCAAGGTCGTTGGCGTGTTTGTGCTAGTGGTTGGCGCGTTTATCCAGATCTTTCTGCACAAACTCACGAGTGTTCAGGAAAAGGGAAGATATTGAGTTGGCTGCTACGCAGTATGATCGCTTTGGCAATTTAGGCGCTCTCATCAGCTCGCATGCTTTGCACTGCCGATTAAGCTAGGTAAAATCGCTCGATATTCAGGATGATGATCAGGATGAACACTTGACGATTTACAGTTGGCTACTGATTTTAATTGCTTTCGGCTGCGGTGGATTGGCCGTTTACTCGCTGCGGTATCGCTATCAGGCAGTCAGTATTTGGTTTGCGGCAGTACTGATGGGCTACGCGATTCAAGCACTGGGCTACGCGCTTGAGTTGGCCAGTGGTCATGTCGAGTGGGCGCGATTTTGGCTCGACTTTATCTTTATTGGTGGGGCGTTTATTCCTAGTTGTGTGTTGTTAATGGCACTCAGCTATCAAAATCCTAATCCGCCCCCTGCTTGGCTGCGTAATAGTGTCTTAGCCATCAGCAGTTTGATTCTGTTAGTCCAATGGACAACACAAATTCATCAGTTAGGTATTAATTATCTCTCCGTACGAATGGTCAACTCACTGACTATTGGCGATTTGCAATTTGGGTTGGTCTACCAGCTCTATATCGTTTATACCCATCTTTGCGCCTTGTTGGCTACCTTGATTCTGCTGACTCGAATGTGGCAGGCCCCACGCTTTTTCCAAGCGCAGAATTTGAGCTTGTTAATCGGCATGATTCTCAGTTGGATAAGCTACAGCTTGTTTGTTCTAGGCTGGGCACCTAACGGTTTAGATCTTACGGTATTTAGCGGCGGGATTATTGGTCTGTTCTTTGCCTACGGCATATTTGGTCATCAATTCTTGTTGCTCGCCCCCGTAGCTCGTCATCGATTGTTTGATGCTCTCCCTGATGCGGTCCTCGTGTTAGACGAGCAAGATCAATTGATCGATTTCAATCCACAAGCAATCCTTCTGTTTTCTGAATTAAACCCGAAGCGTCTCGGTTTACCGCCCCCTGACGTCATAAGCGATTGGATGGAACAGCAAACCAAAGCTCAAGCGCCAATTGCACTTCGGATCGGCGAGTCGACTTACCAGGTCATCGTGACACCGCTGCAAATTCATGCCAATACGCCTGCACAAGGATTGATTCTCGTACTGCGAGATGTGAGCGAGCAACAAGCAATGATCACCCAGTTACAGCATCACGCTGAGCGCGATAGTCTAACTGGATGTCTCAATTATGCTGCTTGGCAGCAACGTTTGTCCGCTGCAATCGACCAAAACGAGTCTTTTTCTGTGGTGATTTGGGATTTAGTTCGGTTTCGCGATGTGAGCGATGGCCGAGGCGAGTTGATTGGCAATCATCTTTTGCAAAACTTTGCCCGTCATCTTGAACATTTCAAGCCACCACACAGCGAATTAGCGCGTTTATATGGCGATCGGTTTGTATGGCTGGTAAAAGAGGCTGACCCAACTCAGTTGGTAGAAAATTGCCAAACCATTAAAGCCAAAATGGAGTATTCATTGGTCAACGATATTACTTTCGCACAGGTGGAGTACCAACCACCGGAAAGCCATCGTTATGTAATGATGCGCCTGTTTGATCGCTTACGTGAAGAGAAAACCAACAAACAGACGCAGAGCAAAACCAGCCGAGTTTAAATATAAACTGACTGAACGCCTTCCCAGCCGCCAAACAGCGGATGGGAAGGTAGTGAGCCGACAAATTTAGAAGTATAGATTGCTATAGCCTTGGTTTTGTAAGTCTCTAAGGTAAGCTTCAAACTCTAACTCAAAGGGATTATCGGTTAAGTCAATAAATGCGTTTACGTTTAACTCTTCTATACCGGAAATGGTGGTGAGCTGGTTAGAGGAAGCATTTACGTTTAGTAGTTTTGTTTTATTGATAAGATCCAAATTCGTGAGTTGATTACCCTGTACTTGTAGGAACTCAAGATCACGCAGGTGATCAACGTTGAACTCTGTTAATTGGTTAAAAGCAACAGACAACCAATACAGCATTGGGTTTTGACTAATATCTAAATGGGTAAGTTGATTACCCATTACGTCAAGTGATGATAGTTCTGACAAGTGACTGATATTCAATGAGGTAAGTTTGTTTTCGTTCGCATTTAGGTGACGAACTTTAGGATTATTACTAAGGTCCAAACCGGTGAGTTGATTGAGACCTACTTGGAGCCATTGAAGTTCTGGCAAGAGTTTGACATCCAATGAAGTAAATTGATTATCGGAAACAGACAAAAAGTACAGTTTTGGATTGTTACTCAGATCTAAGCTTGCTAGCTGATTGCCGTCGACATTCAGTGAACGAAGCTCTGGTAAACTACTGATATCTAGTGATGTCAATTGATTATTAAGAGCAGAGAAATATTCCAGTTTATGGTTGCTACTGAGATCGAAACTAGATAGTTTATTCTCAAATACATAGAGTTCTATTAGTGCTGAGTTATTGCTTACATTCAAGCTAGTTAACCGGTTCCCACCAACATTAAGGTATTCCAGCTTGTTTAGCTTGCTCACGTCAACATCGGCTAAATTATTATTAGCAACGTTTAGGCTTTTAAGAAAAACATTGTTGGCCACATCGATTTGAGATAACTTATTTCCACCCAGTATTAAATATTCCAATTGTTCCAAATGGCGAGTATCAATAGAAACCAAGTTGTTTTCCCATGCATGAACTTCTTTTAGGTTCAGGTTATGAGTCAAATCCAATTCGGAAAGCTGATTGCTACCAATTCTAACATCGATTACGTGGTTTAAATTTCTAATATCGAGTGACATTAGTTGATTGGACTCAGCATATAACCAAAGTAAGTTTACATTATTACTCACGTCCAAACTGGTCAACTGATTTTTATCAACATTAAAGTATTCCAGCTGCGCTAGGTTGCTAATGTCAATGGCAGAAATATTATTATCAAACACATTTATACTTTTTAACAAGACGTTATTTGTCACATCTATCTGTGATATCTGATTCCCACCTATTATCAAATGTTCCAATTGTTCCAAATGGCGAACATCAATAGAAATCAAGTTATTTTCCCATGCATAGACTTCTTTTAGGTTCAGATTATGGGCTAAATCCAATGCTGTTAACTGATTATTGCTAACAAAAAGATGAGTCAATTGGTTTAAGCCTTTGAGATCAATTTCAGTCAATTGATTGCCATTAAGATCCAATCGTTCTAGGTTGGTTAAAGCACTCAGAGCACTCTGCGAAAGTAAATTGGGATTATCTGGTAGGTATAATTCCGTCAATTGTGTTAGCGATGCAAAGTCAATAGCGTCAATCACTGTGTTCCTAATATTCAATACACGTAATTGCTCTAAACTATGAAGATCAACGCTATATAACTTTGAGTTATGAATCGTTAGCTCTCTGATCGATGATGGAAAATCGCTTGATGAAAGACTTGTAGGTTGTAAATAACCTAAGTGCAATTTTTCAAGTCCGGTTAAATTACTTAATCCTTGTAAGCTGCTGATCGATTGCAGATCTGAATCAGCACAATATAAATCTTTTATCGAAGACAGATTGCTAAAACCACTCTCATCTAAACATTGCGCTAAAGTTGGATCTTGGATCTCCGCTTGCTGCGACAAAGGGCGGGTATCGGGCTGAGATGGCGACTCCATTAATTTAGTAAAGGTGCCGTAAATGACTTTTAAGTTTGAGCCATCGTCATAACGATCGATCGCGAAAAATCGATAAGTTGGGAAACTCTCACTGCTTTGTTCGCCAACTTCACCCAAGAGTGTTGTAAACCAAATCTCAGTTGTTGCTGGCTGGCCATTCTCGTTATACGGCATTAACAGGCGATTATTCGCCAATTGCCAACTCCCGTTTGACTGTTCTGCATAATCGTAGCTGCTGCCGTGTTCATTAAGACGTACATTGAACGTTTCGCCTTGATAGATATCTTCACTAATCTGCCAGTCACCGAGTAGGGTCTGATAAGGAACCAATAAAGTATTCCGGTTATTTATCACGATGGCATCGTCCACTAACGTTAGCTCATCTTCAAGCGAAGCATTATGGATACGATCAAACACACGGGTGATGTTCGCCATTGCCCGTCCGTTACTTTGGTTGATCACCTGTAATTCAATTTTTTTCAGTCGCTTCAGCCATCCGTCTTCATCTCGGTATGTTTCAACCGGGTTGGCGACCGTAATGGTGTGAATGCGGTTTGCATAACTCCAAGTGATATTGCTGCTGGTGTAGGCATGAATTTGACCTGTGCCATCGGCATTAAGATGCAAAGCAAAAGCTTCATGGTCTAATTGCACAATATACTCAGCAGCAGCCAGCTTGGCATTGTCACTGACTAGTTGTTTATCTTCTAAAATCTGTTTCTGTGTATCATCAAAATCCGTATTTCCGTTAGCTGTAGCTTGCTCTTCAATTTGCTGTTTCGCTTGGCTATCTTGCAAAAACGCGACTGTATCATTCACCCCTTCAGGTAACGGATACTCAGCGGGTTTATCCACCAAAAGCTTAATCAAAGTCGCACGTCGTAATACTTCAGCAGTGTCAATAGAAAGCAGTGATTGATTGAGCGACTGGTCGCTCTCCAATGTGGTTTGAGGTAGTAAGGAGCTGACCGCACTGGTCACGTTGGTAATGTTAACGCCAAAATCGACAGAGGTATCAATTGTCACTTCATCGGAATCCGTTTGACCACTGTCAGCGATCAAACTGGTGAGCGATGGGATCAGCGAACGAAACTGAACGAAACCTTGTCCTTGGCTCTCATCACCATTGGCTCTTAATTCAACTGGCTGAGTAACTGCGGTACTGTCGCCTAGCGTAAGGGCAAGCGTATATTGCCCATTTTCATCCGCATCACTTTCGCCTAATTTCTCATTGCCTAACCAAGCGGAAACCTTAGCCTTGGCGATCACGGTATCCGTCACCATGCCCGTTATTGTCACCGTTGATACGCGACGCAATACGCGGATTTGATGCACATGACGCGCGAGATTATCCTTGCTGTCTTTGATCTCAACAGCAATTTGGTAATTCGTATCTTGCGTCACTTTAGGCGCTTTTATCGAGATTTTCCCTTCACTGTCGTCATCGCTAGGCAGTCGAGTAAAATCTTCCGGCAGCGTCCAAGCAATTTGCAACGCACCTTGCTCTTGACTAAAAGCGTTAAGAGAAATCGCTAGCGTACCTTCGCTATTGATTCGCTCAGGCGCTTCAAATTGCAGACTAATTGCCGCGTTTTGTACGGGTTTTAGCACCACAGCAGGCGGCGTTGGCTGACTTTCACCGCCTCCGCCACAAGCCGAAAGCCAAAGAGCGGCAAACAAAAGCCATATGCTGCGCCAAAGTAACTGAGAGTTCATTTTCATCTTCTATCCTTAGCAACTGAAGTTGTTGTGATTTAATCTAGTAGCGCCATTGCAAACCAATAGTGAACGCAAGGTTGGAGTAAGTGACTTCCGGTACGCGAATACGCCGCCCACTCGACAAGTGGCTGATAATTTCATCACGTTGTTTTACATAACCATCAACACTCGCCAGCACGGCAATATGCTCAAGCAGGTTGTATCGCACGCCAAGTTTTCCACTCAGCCCATAACCATTGAAGTAGTCTTTAAGAGTCAGCGTTTCAAACTGGGTATTTTGCGTTTGTGAATAGGCATCGACACTTAATTCCGCCTCAGAAAACCAGCTCCATGAACTGTTCTTTTCAGCACCAAACTGAGTGTCATAGCGTATACCTGCCAATAAAATCACCCCCATATGATCTTCTGACACGGAGATGACTGGCACTAAATAGTCAGGATTATTGGATTGTGGTGTGTCAGCGTCAGTGACATTTTGCCCAGGCAAGTTGAAACGCGGTACATCATCACCTTCGTTCCGAGGCAGATCGATCAACGCTTGATCAAAACGGCTCGCACCGGGATCAACAAAGGCGAAGTTGGAACGCGTAAAACTGTTGGTGTAAAAGCGTCCTCCCATCAGCCACTGCAACTGCGATGTTTGGTGATAGGCCAACTTAAAACCCAGTTCATTGGCTTTGGTTTTAAACGCGTTCTGCTGCACACGTCCAAACTCACCAATTTCCCAATATTCAGTTTCAATGTCGGTGGCCAACGTACTGGCGCTCTGAATATAGATGCCCCACTGTTGATTTATTCCAGTGTAAGAGAGTTGGCGGATGGCGGGGTTAATCACGGCGATGGATTGAGTCAACTTGCCCATACCGGCTACATCACCTAATTCCTCACTGTAACTAATACGCTCAAAACCCACGCTTACTTCGCTAAAAGAACCATGATCGTCTGGCTGCGCACTAGAGAAACCACTAAACGTTATGGCAGCAACCGTACCAACGGTCACGAGTGAATGATTTAACTGCATGTTTATCCCTAAGTTCGACTTGAAAATAAATCTTTGGTAAAACGCAAATGCGAATCGCAAACCACGAAGATTTGAGAGTGCTTTGAATAGCAAGTTAGCGCTTCAAATAGCTTGAATGAAGACAGCTGTCGCGTTTGTGCTAGTGTTTGGCGTGTTAGTGCTAATGCTTTTGGCATCAATAGCAGCTGATGCTATTAAGTTTGCTGCGCGCGAAACTGTGAAGGAGTGAAGCCAAAGTGACGCTTAAACTGACGGCTAAAGTGGTTTGGACAAAGGAAACCTGCATTTATGGCGGCCTGTTTGACACTTGCACCTTGTTCAAGCTGTTTTTGTGCGATCATGAATTGGATGCTTTTGATGTACTCGCTACAGCTTACACCATAATATTTCTGAGTTTTTCTCTGTAAACTGCGCACGCTCATGACCATATTTTGGGCCAAATTTTCAACCGTCAACTGATGCTGGGACAGTAATTCTTCTGTTTGTTGTTGTAGTTGTTGCTGGAAGCGCTCTGTTTCATCTTGCCATGCTTCATCAGTGCTGCTCAGCGGAACATCATTAAGATGTGGCTCCACGGCCAACTCTTGAGCACACACAACGAAAAACTCGGCCGACTGCTGTTTTATTGCTAACTCAGCCTGTGTGCTGGTACGAGAGACAATCAAACGAAAGTCACTGGATAAGGTCTCGGTTAATTGTGCCAACTTATCGGGGCAAGGCTCTAGCACAACGACCAATGGTCGACTGTCGGTTTCGAGATCAGGTAGTAGCGTTTCGCCAGATAAGGAAGGATCCGCTAAGGAGAATGATGGGATGGGATGATATTTCCCAGCACTCATCTGACTATAAAGGCCCTGACGAATGAAGGGGGATCGAAGTTTAAGTTGGGATGACGTTTGAACAACGAGTTTTCGCTCTAAGTTCGGAATGGATAGAGCTAACGCCACTCCTAATACCGTCCAGACTATGGCCCATAACCATGCACTGATCATAACCATTCCTTTTCTACACTAGCCAAATTTAAGCGTGTCTGTTTAGGGCCGAAATGCTGCGGCAACAGAGTCGCAGAGGTACAATGCCTCTGCTTTTTTCTCTGACACTTACTGACGCTGTTAATAATGAATGAAAGACTTTCCGTGATGGTGCTTCCATGTTTCCAGCGTTTAAACTAACAAAGCCAATGTCCAATGTGTTGGACACTTTCCCCTAGCTGATCACACTTTAACGATAAATAATGATTTGGGTATCATCGAATTACCACTGATACTGCCCTATCAGCCGACATTGACGCGGCTCACCAAAACGAACAAAGTCTTGCCCTGCTATGTAAGAAACGTACTTTTCATCGGTGAGGTTTTGCATCGTAAATCGCAATTGAGTATTGGCAAATATCTGCCACTCTATCTGTAGGTCCCAACGTGTGAAACCATCTACTTTGAAGCTGTTGGACGCATCACCATATCGTTCGGGTTGGTGATTTACCCCCAATAGGAATCGCCACTGATCGTTGGGTAAATAGGTCAGTAGTGCTGCATGTTGTCGCTCAGGAATTCCTGGCATCTCTTTGCCTTGGTATCGGTCACTGTTCGTTATTTGGTTATCTAGCCAACTGCTCATTAGGTAGAGCTCCCATTTGGGTGCGAATGCGACTAAAGCCGTTATCTCGGCACCTTTGGCTTGCTTCTCTCCCGCTAGTAAGTAATAGCTCGGATCAGTCGGATCACGCACTAATAAGTGCGATTGAGTAATGTCGAAGAGCGCGATATCTAGCCAATGGTTCTGAGCTCGCCATTTCCAACCGAGCTCCCACTGCTCACCACGACTTGGTTGGTAAAACGAGCCTTGCCTATCCTGACCGCTATTCGGCAACCAAGATTGCGTATAGCTGAGTCGAGCCGCATGTTGTGTAGATAAAGCCCATTCGAAGCCAGTGGCATAACTTAGATGCTTGTTTTCACTTGCACCCAATGTAATACCGTTGCGTTGATTAGTGAGTTGATAATCACTCCAACGCCCACCCAATGCCCAGAAAAGGTCATTGGTTAATTCAATACGTTGTTGAATAGAAATTGCGGACTCTTGCCAATCTAACTGTGTTTCTCGGTTGGTGGTTTGAGTAGGAAGTGGAAAGTTAAAATCAGGTTGATAAATATCAAGGGAAAATTGGCCTATCGCTCGTTGATTGCTCCCTTTGCTCTCGGTTTGATGGTGACTGATACCGAGTACCCATTCTTGGTTATAGCCAAACCACTTCTTTTGCGTTGTCAGACTAATTTGGCCCGTCAACTGACTAAATGTTTCGTCCACTTTTTGATAAAAACCAACTAAGGGCTTATCGTCACTAACAAGGTAGTAAAAGCCAACTTGTCGCTCTTTGCGCGTTCCGTGAATTGAGCGAACTATTGCGTCTAACTGCCAATCCTCCGATAGCTCGCTTGACGCTTGCAGCTCCCAGCGCTGGTAGCGATGCTGGGCGTTTGTTGCAGGATGAACGTATGAAACATCGTAAACCGGAGCACCATTGGCATACACATTATCGAAGTCATAAGGGTAGTCATGATCACTAAACTCCCATATTGCCGTCAGTAAATGATGTTCATTTTGCCAACTTAAACCTGTAAGTAGGGTCAGCGGACTCTGCGACACGTTTTGCTTCCAACTTTCACGATGGCTAGCGGCTACGACGGCACGATAGGCGAACTGCCCACTAAATGGACCAGTACTATCCAGTATCATACGGCGATAATCGCTGTTTCCTGCCGCTAACGTCAACTCACTATGCGGCGTGAAACTTGGCTTCTTACCAATGAAGTTGATAGTCCCACCCGGAGAGCCTGCTCCATAGAGAACACTATTCTGGCCTTTTATTACCTCAACTGACTCATAGGTTGCACTGTCTCTTATGTAGTAGCTTTGATTATCCAGAACACCGTCAAGCATTAAGCGACCGGCGGAGTTAAATCCTCGAATACGATAATCTTCCCCAGTGCCCGCACCCAGTCTATCGGGTTGAACATTAGGGGTGTAAACGCTGAGTGCTTGAAAGCTCTCTTCAGCAAAGTTCGGAGCGACATCACTAGACCAAATCTGCTTTGTTTGCACATATTCGTTGCTACTCGACTCAATGCTTGAACTTTCCCTATCAGCATACACAACCAAAGTTTCTTGTGGATACGGTACCGACGTCTGTGCAGAAAACGCGGCTCCTGATATAACTGCCAGCACAATAGCGGCGGGCATACATATCACAGGGCGTGTGATCTCATATTGAATATAAGCAGTTTGGCTGGCCATATACTTCCTTGCTATTGCCATAATCAAAACGTAGTTGGAGTGAGTCAAATGACGGCTAAAATGTACAGACTTTCACCAAACAATATAAAGGGCTTTTGTTGGGGAAAACTAAGTTTCCATGAGCATCGATTGTTTTCCACTCCGACATCACAGTGCAGGGCAGCGATGGTGCAATGAGTTCAACAGCTATCTCAACTCGCTGATTGGCTGGTGTATAAGGGATGGGCACGATACTCTCGACGGGTTGAAGACCGACGGTATGATCACCTTGAACCATGGGTTCATCTTGACAGCTGAGATAGAGATCTTGCCAAGCTGTTGCTCCTGAATTGAACACAGACCAAATCTTAGTGAATCTTTGATTGGGCATCACGATCGAGTAGTCTGGATAGGTAACGTCCTCAACAAACTCGGTTCCCAGTTCTCGGTTACCAGGACTTTTAGCTAAACGCAGATAAGGCTGAATCACTTCCAGTGGGTGAACGCGCAGCGCTGCTGAGATAGCAACTAAAGTGGAGAGTTTACACTCTCCCACATCACCACTTATAAAATTGTAGAGACTGGAGCGAGAAATACCCGCTCTATTTGCCAGTTCGGTTTTGCTAAGCCCAGACTCATCAATGAGCATACACAAAAATGCGTTAAAATGACTTTGTTCCATTCTTACTAACAACCGTGTAATTTATCTGGATAATAATATTCATATAATTTATTAACAAGACAAAAAACACACGAATTCATTATGTCATTAATATGAAACGAGATGAGCTACGATATTGAAATTCAAAGATATAACAGCATTTTGAACTAATTTCCCACATAAATATAACGTAACGTTTTCAAACTACCTCTTTCACCACTAGCCCAATCAAACAACAGCCCGCTCTAATCGCTGTTTAAAAAAGAGCATTCAACGAAAAGAGCGCTACCAGGGTAGCGCTCTTTTAGTATCTATTTTACTTTATTAGAGTAAAGGACAGCTTTCGCCGACTTAAATCAGGCTCATGACGCTGACAACAATAATCAGAGACAAGAGACAAGTACGACCGATTACGCCAAAGTGTGTAGGTTGAATCATTTCATGATGCATATCCAATCTCCTCTTTATTATTGTTTTCGACATCATGTTGACAATATGATTAATTCCTCACCAATTCTCAATCCATAACAAGATTAAATTTTTATGACAAAGAGTCATATTTGCGACAGAATTCTCAGAATTTTTTATATCTAACTGATTTATAATATAAATAAAATCAGAATCTCTCTACATTGAAGAGAAGAACCAGCCCACCTGAGGAATATTTTGAGTTTTTATTCAAAACCCAAGATCAAAAAAAGCCTCCCTGAGACAAAAAGGTAGCTTTAATTTTAAGACAGTGTGATCAAAAAAATGGCTCGGTTAAACCCGCAATGAAAACGCTATTTTGCGCTTATTGCTTGGCTTTCAAACATCACTTCCTTCCAACCAAAACGCATAAAATTGCGGATATTCTGATGATCGAGATTATCCGGATATTGCAGCACATCGTCACGATAGAAACGGCCAAAACAGGCTAAGGTTTGTGGCACACTGAGACCATGTAACTGAGCAAATGAGAAGATCTTACAAGAACCATTGTTCTGACCTGCTTGGTTCTCGCACTCACCGTTACGAAATGCGCTTGGAGTGAAATGGTAGTTGGCGTCGATTACCTCGATCACGTGATCAAACTCAACGCTATTCGGGGCCGATTGCAGTTTTTCGAGCAGTGCATTTAGTGTCATCTGATTTCCTTTTACTGAAACAATAGTTTCATCTATCTCCTGTTTAACTGTCACAGAAACTAAATAGATTCTTGCGGTTAATCAAGTCATTTATCAAAAGGAGTTTTCTATGACACGTGTTTCGCCCTTGGCCGCCCTAACGGCGCTTATTCTGCTCTCTGGCTGTGCTCAACAGCAGCAAACGGCCGCATCGAGTGAGTTGGCTTCTGCTTGCCAAGTCACGACCAGTATTCCAAGTACTGAGATGTCATTGAGCGGTTTAACCTACCTGGGACGTTACATCGCAGAGGCTCCTTTTGCCTCAAGCGCGGCAGAGATAGTCAGTTACGACACTTGTACCGACAAACTGTACGTGGTCAACGCCAAAGCCGGTTTAGTCGATGTGTTGCGCCTTGATGAGCATAACCAGCCTTTCTTACTTGGTCACATTGAGTTGGCCAGCGCTGGGAAATCCGCTGGCATTGAGATTGGCGCAGCCAATAGTGTTGCCACCCACAACGGTTTAGTAGCGGTCGCGGTAGAAAATGCCAATAAGCAGGCTAACGGAATTATCGCTCTGTACCGCTCGTCCGATTTGACACTCATCACCACTTACCCCGCTGGCTCGCTGCCCGATATGGTGAGCTTTTCCAAAGATGGCCGCTACATTGCCAGTGCTAACGAAGGCGAACCCAGCGGTGACTACCAAGTCGACCCAGAGGGCAGCATCACCTTGATCGACCTTGCTAACGGGCCAATGCAAGCCAAAGTGCAGCAAATTGATTTCAAAGCATTTAATGAAAAGCGGCGTGATGAGATTGAGAACGTGCGAATCTCTGGCCGCAACGCGACCCCAGCACAAGACATCGAACCGGAATATTTAACGTTCGCCGATAACGGCAAACTGTACGTCTCCCTGCAAGAAAATAACGCTCTAGCGATCATTGATGTTGCTTCCGCGCGTATCGAGAAAATTGCCCCTTTGGGAGAAAAATCTTGGTCCAATGCGCAGCTAGATGCGTCAAACAAAGATAAAAAGATCGGCAATTTCCGTGCTTATCCTCAGTTAAGCGGCTTGTATATGCCAGACAGCATCACCAGCTATCAAGCCGAAGGCAAAACTTACATTCTTTCCGCTAACGAAGGCGATGGCCGCGAATACGGTATCGAGACAACACAAAGCCGCTGCGATGAACTGGGTTTCGCGTGGCAAGAAGAGGACTATCGCTCCACCGATGCCTACAGCAACAAACTGGGCTTTTGTATTAGCCACATCGATGAAGTGCGTGGCAAGAAACTGAAAGTCGATGACAAACACCCGCTGGCGGCTGCACTGAAAGACAACAAACAATTGGCACGCTTGAAATTCATCAAACCCAATGCAAAAGTCGCCGCCAACGATACACTACTCACTTATGGCGCACGCTCATTTTCCATTTGGGATGAACACGGCGAGTTAGTCTTTGACAGTGGTGACCAGTTCGGTCAAATCGCCTCGATGATGGAAGGGGAAAACTTCAACAGCAGTAACGACAGCAATCGTAGTGCCGATGATCGCAGTGATGACAAAGGCATTGAGCCTGAGGCGGTCGAAGTAGCCAAAATCAATGGCCGTACCTACGCGTTCATCGGTTTAGAGCGCCAAGGGGGTATCATGGTTTATGATGTCAGCCAGCCACGCGATGCAATGTTTATCACTTACATCAACCATCGTGATTACTCTCAGCCCGTGTGTAGCCAAACCAACAAAGACGGTGAATGCACCAGCGACCAGTACAACCCGTTGGCAGGTGATCTCGGGCCAGAATCCATTCGTTACTTCCAACGTCAGGGGCAACATCTTCTGGCGGTTGGCAATGAAGTCAGCGGCACGACCTCTGTGTATCGCCTAGATTTTTAAACGTGGAATCGAAAACATTTTTATAGCTCTTTATAGCAAAGCTGGCTCTCACCGCGAGAGTCAGCATCTTTCAAACTCGCTATTGAACAGCGTAAGAAAAGAAGGCTCGACAGAACAGGCATGAGTTTTCACTCTTTCGGAGAAGGGTTGCTCTGCCAAGCCGGGCGAAGATCGATACTGCGATGTCGCCCTAAATCGTGAGAATTATTTGATGATCTGATCGCACTTCGCTGCGCAGATAAAGTCGTTTTTGTGCAGCCCTTTAATCGAATGGCTCCACCAAGTCACAGTCACTTTGCCCCACTCCAACAAAATCGATGGATGGTGGAACTCTTGTTCCGCGAGCTCTGCAATTTGATTGCTAAACTGCCAAGCCTGCATAAAGTTCTTAAACTTATACACCTTTTCAAGCTGCGCAATACCATCACGATGCAACAATTGCCAACCTTCCAACTCAGTGATCAGAGTTTGTTGTTCCATATCGCTCAAAGGCATAGCATCAATATGGCAAGCTTCGCATTTCAATTCATCAAGCATGTTCAGTTTCCTTTGGTTGAAAAAGTGGAGGGAGCAGACCCGCTTCCATCGCGAGATCCGCTTCACTGAGTAAATCGAGTCGACTTAGGTCAAACAGACAAGAAATGTCATCCAGCACGTAGTATGCGGGCTGCATAATATCAATTCGGTAAGGGGTGCGAAGTACCGTTTGGACATCAAAAGGTCGACGCTGCGCCCGGCTATCATCCAAAGCATATAAAGTCTCGCCGGGCGATGAGAGAATGCCGCCGCCATAGATTTTCAGCTCTCCCTGCTCTTTAACCAAGCCGAACTCAACCGTAAACCAGTACAAACGAGCCAGAAATGCACGCTGTTTGGGCGTGGCGGCAAAACCGAGTTTTCCATAGGTTTCGGTAAACTTGGCAAAGTTCGCATTCGTCAGCATGGCGCAATGACCAAAGATTTCATGAAAGAAATCGGGTTCCTGCAAGTAATCGAACTCTTCACGACGGCGCAAAAAGGTCGCTACCGGGAATTTTTTGTTAGCCAGCAAATTGAAAAAACGGTCGAAGTTTATCAAAGCAGGCACGGGTTCAACGCACCACCCCGTGGTGTCGCGCAGCACTTGGTTAATCTCTGGCAATTGCGGCACACGCTGCGAAGAAAGGTTGAGCAGACGCAATCCGTCCAGATACGGCGTACACGCCCTGCCAGGGATCACTTCCATTTGCCGACTAAATAGATCGCGCCAGATCGCGTCTTCTTCTGGGCTCCAGTCGACAAACCCTTGTTCATCAACGGCTTTAGAATGATAGGCGTCCATTACGCATCTCCGGTTAACATTTCCTTTACATAAAGCCTATCTTCTCAACTCAACGCTTCCAATCCTCGTGCGGGTTTTGCCGTCAATTTTCCGTGTAACATTTTTTTTACATAAGCAGATCAAGCCCTTTCAATTCAATAAGCTGGATTGAGTCTGAACGTTTGACTTTCCCCATTATTGGGTTAAAAATTAGTCATGTTAATAAATGATTAACAATGAGAAGAACAATGACAACGTCAAGCCCAATCTGGACACCTTCTAAAGAGCGAGTGGCCAACAGCAATCTGAAGAAATTTATTGAGCACATCAATATGCAAGGCGAAGCGATCGACAGCTTTGCCGACCTCTATCAATGGTCTATCGTCGAGAACAAAAAGTTTTGGATGGAAGTCTGGGATTATTGCGATGTGATCGGTTTTCAGGGCGATTGCATCATCGGAGAAGGGAAGCCCAAGTGGCAAGCGTATACGAGTAATCGAGACAACCTTTGGTTTCCGCAAGCGGAACTTAATTATGCTGAAAACCTCCTCTCCTCGGCCTACCAAAAACCCGCCGAACCTGCGCTTATTTTTCGTAACGAACGTGGCGAGGAAGACAGCCTCACTTGGCAAGCGCTGTGCGATCAAGTGTCGGTTATTCAGCAATGGCTTATCCGCAATGGCGTAGGACGTGGTGATGTGGTGGCTGGCTATCTACCTTATCTGCCAGAAACCGTGGTCGCGATGCTGGCAACAACCAGCTTAGGCGCGATTTGGACATCGACTTCACCCGATTTTGGCGTAGACAGTGTTCTTGAGCGATTTGGCCAAGTTAAACCCAAAGTCCTGTTCTGCTGTGACGGTTACTCGTTTAGTGGAAAAACCTTCGATATGTCGGAAAAAAACCGCGAAATTGAAGACAACTTAACAGACTTAGTAAACATCTGTGAGATCGAGTATCTACAAGCACCCGATGCGGTTCACAACAGTAACTACTCCACTTGGTCGGCTATTTTAGAAAACTATGAGCCCAAAGGGATTGAGTTTGAACGCATTGGCTTTAACGATCCTTTGTTCATCCTCTACTCTTCCGGTACGACGGGCAAACCGAAATGTATTATTCATTCTGTCGGCGGCACCATTCTCAACCATCTCAAAGAGCATCAACTGCATTGTGACATTCAACCCGACGATAGAGTGTTTTACTACACCACTTGTGGCTGGATGATGTGGAACTGGCATGTCTCTGCCCTCGCCAGCGGTGCAACCTTAGTTATTTTCGATGGTAGCCCTGTGTATCCAACTCATTCCGTACTGTGGGATATGGTCGACGATCACAACGTGACGCTATTTGGCACGTCGGCTAAATACTTAGAAGCATTGCAGCAAGCCTTTTACGAGCCCGCCCTGTTCCATCAGCTCACTTCGCTAAAAACACTCTGTTCGACTGGCTCGGTACTTTATCCAGAGCAGTTCGATTTTGTCTACGGTAGCATTAAACAGGATGTGCACTTGGCATCAATTTCCGGCGGCACGGACATTTGCGGCTGCTTTGTGCTGGGTAACCCTATCTCGCCAGTCTATCGGGGCGAAGTACAAAGCGCAGGCCTTGGCGTTGCCGTCGCCGTGTTTGACGATAAGCAAACGCCACTGATTGGCGAGCGCGGCGAGTTGGTTTGCAGCAACTCTCTGCCCAACTATCCGATTGGTTTTTGGCACGATGATGGCGAGCGATATCATCACGCCTACTGGGCAAAATACCCTAACGTTTGGCACCATGGCGATGATGTGATGATGACGCAAACAGGCGGCGTGGTGTTCTATGGCCGCAGTGATACCACTCTGAATCCCGGCGGGGTGCGTATCGGCACTGCCGAGATCTACCAGCAAGTCAATGCGCTGAGTGGCATCGAAGACTCCATCGCGGTCGGGCGAATCCATGAGCGCAATGAAGAGATTTGGTTGTTCGTTAAAATGGCGCAGGGTTTTGAGTTTACGGAGAGTGTTGCGCAGCAAATTCGCGCCACGCTCAAGTCACACTGTTCGCCACGTCATGTACCGAAACAAATTTTCCCCGTCAGCGATATTCCTCGCACCCGTTCTGGCAAACTGGTTGAACTGGCGGTGAAACAGGTCGTGAACGGGCAAGAAGTGAAAAACCTCGGTGCCGTTGCCAACCCAGAAGTGCTGGATGAGATCGCTCAGTTCGCTACAGTAAACGCTGACGGCTAGAAAAAATAACGAAAGGAACAGAGAAACGTGAGGCGAGCATTGTGCTCGCCTCACGTTTATTTGATGATTTTGCTTAACGGTTAGCTAAGCCGTTTACCCATTCCCACTAAAACGGGATAGGTTTTACCGTCCATCGTTAACGAAAATGCAGGGCCTACTTCAACATCGGCAAAGCCCGCATTAGTGAGCGCTTGACGGACTCGCTCCTCCGTGAGGCCATCAACCTCTAAACCTTGCTCCGCGGCATCCGCAGCCCAATCCCAATGAATAAAACAGCCACCTGGGTTGAGCAAACTGTGAGCGATATCCAAAACGCCTGCCAAGTCATCGACAAACGCGCAAACCGATGAGGCAACCACCAGATCAAATTGACCACGAAATGCAGGGTGCTGCGCCACTAAACCACGCGTTAAACTGTCGACTACAGGCTCAACATTAGGCAACTGCTTCTTATCGAGCTCTTCAATCATTTCTTCGCTTGCATCAAGCGCAACAATGTCTTTCACCAATGGCGACATTTTTTGCGTCAATAAGCCAGTACCACAACCAAAGTCCAACACTCTTGCGCCCTGTAGATCAACCCGATCTAACAGCTGATTAAACACAGATTTGGCAAATTCTTCCGTCGCAGGATTGCTCTCCCACTCCTTAGCGACCTCATCCCAATTGTGTGCCATCATGGCCTCCATAATTACTTCTTGTAACGGGAACTGCGTATAGATTAACTCAAATTTCTCGCCACGTCATAGAGTTATTAACGCCAATCTGTGTGCAAAAGAGCCACTTAACAACCGGGGCAAAAGTTAGTTATGCTATAGCTTCAAAAATGGTTATGGGTAACACATGAATCTGTCTCAAATTGAAGCGTTTTGTAGCGTCGCAGAGTTAGGCTCTGTCTCTGAAGCGGCGCGCCATCTAGATTGCAACCGCACCAAGCTCAGTATGTCGATAAAATCGCTGGAAAAAGAGTTAGATATTGAGCTTTTTACCCGTTCAGGCAATCAACTCACTCTTTCTGAAGCGGGTAAAGCCATCTTTAAAGACTGCGAGAATTTATTGGTTACGTCGCAGCGAATTAAGCAAACCTGCGAGCAAGTCTCTGGTGTCTTTAACGCCGAGATGTGGATCGCACGAGACGATTCACTACCCGATGAAGTTTGGCAAGAATACTCGCATGAACTGAGCAAACGCTACCCATCCACCTCATTCAACATCGTCCTTGCTTCCAGTGGTGACTTGGAAAATTTAGTCGAAACACGTCAGGTTGATTTCGCTTTTGGTGTTGATTATGAACGTATCGATAGCCCAAAAATCACCTACAACCCTCTGGGCAAAATCCGCATGATGTCGGTGTGTCGCGCCGATCATCCACTGACTCGTATGCGGCGAGTTTCGGACGAGGATTTGCGCTCTCAGATGCAAGCCTTGATGGTCTATCTCAACGAGAAAGATAACCCCGAGCTACGCCCTTTTTCGCTGCGTCATATCGGTTTTTCCTGTTTCGACTATATGATGAACATGATTTTACAAGAAAACGCATGGGGCGTATTACCCGAACCCTTGATTCGCCAATACCTGCGCGAGCAGAAATTAGCGGTCATCAAACACACCTACGGTTTGACGCAAGAGGACTACTGTATGTTCACCCCAAGTGGCATGGCAGAGCACCCGGCGATGAGCTGGTTGGCGGACAGCATCAACGATTATTTATTCGATTTCTAGCCAACACAGACTTTCGCCTCAGTGAGCGTCAAATTTACTGACAGTAAGTTTTAATCACAACTTATTGTAAAATAGGAAATTATCTAAAAACCACCTTTCGGTCATATTTCTTTCATCCACTTTTCATTTGTAAAAAAGTCCAGCCCGCTAAACAATGTCAGAGTGTTTAGCCATTGGACTATTTTATGTGTGACAGGACAACAAAGAACGAAAATCGAATCCTGACTTTCTCAGCCCTTGCGGCATCGGGGTTCGCCATCAGCGGACTGGTACTTGGCTTGTTCGCAGGTTCTTTGGTCATCATGTTCGATGGGATCTATTCGCTGGTCAGCTTACTGTTAACATTATTGTCGCTGGCCGCTTCCTACTACATCAGCAAGCCTTCCAAAACCCTTTTCCCATTTGGTAAAGCGGTGCTAGAGCCAATTGTGATTGCGATTAAAGCAATCGTGATTTTGCTTGTGGTGGCTTATTCACTCTACTCAGCAGTAACCGATTTGTTTAATGGTGGACGCGAAGTTGATGCGTCAGTGGCGATCTTCTTCGAAACCTCTTGTGTAATAGGTTGCGCGTATGTGTGGTGGTTTATCGTTAAAAAGAGCCGCCAGTTCTCGTCTGGCCTGATTGAAGCGGAAGTGAAACAATGGCAGATGGATGCGCTGCTCAGTGCAGTGGTCTCGATTGGTTTTGTGATGTCTTGGGCGGTAACGTACACCCCATACGAAGAGTTCGCTGTGTATGCTGACCCAGTGATGATGTTGGCAATGTCGTTTTACTTTATCAAAGTGCCGCTTGGCATGCTGAAAGATGCACTGCGAGAGCTGTTGATGATGTCGCCAGACGAAGAGCTGTGCAAACGCGTGGGTAGCGATATCCAGTTTATTGAACAACAAACTTCACAGCATCTTAAGCTGGCAGGGGTAACAAAAGTAGGCCAAGAGCTGCGCGTCGACGTTGACCTGCATGTCAAAAATCAAACGTTAGCCTTGGCAGAGCTAGAAAATACCCGTAACAAGTTGCGCGACCAGCTTTCCAAACATCCGTTTAAGTTGCAACTCAATCTCAACATTGCTCATTAAAAACACTGCTCATTAAATTGGCCAAACGCCGCGTCATCATGCGGCGTTTTTCTTGCGCGTTACCCACCAGCAGCCGAGTGATCCCAGTGTTACCATAAATACGCCCTGCCAAAATGCCCCAGGTAGGCTGACCCCAAGAATGAACGACGAAAGAAATGAAGAAAGTACGGGGGTGAAATACGACATGGTGGCCAAAAACACCATATTGCCACCAACGATCGCCACATTCCACAACGCATAGCCTCCCGCCATCAGCCCCGCAGCCAATATCAGATTGACACTGCTGCCTAAGGTAAAATTCAACGGTTCGGCGTCAGTGAGAAAATACTTCACCCACAGAGCCGCTGCAGTGGCGATGAAAAAAAGCGTAATCGCACTGTGTTTGGATTGCTGTCGCTGGGTGATATTGCAATAAACGGCCCAAATGATTGCGCCAACAAACGCCATGGCAAACACCAAAGGATTAGCCATGACGTTTTGCGCAATCATGCTTGGTGACAAGCCCTGCTCGCCGCCCACCGTCCAAGCCACCCCCATAAACGCAAGCAAAACAGCAGGATACAATAGCAAGTTGGGCTTTTTCTCACTCCCCCAGACAGCAAAGAGCACAGTCAACGCAGGCCACAAATAATTGACGATAGAAACTTGGATCGATTGCATGCGGCTGTCGGCAAAACCCAATGACAAAGCGAGTAAAATTTCGTAGCTGACAAACAGAGCGCCGCCAATCAGCAAATAACGCCAAGAAAAATTGCGCAGCTTGGGCACGCCTAAAACCAGCACCAATAGTAGCGAGCTCACGCTGTAGAGCAATGCGGCGCCGCCGACCGGACCAAATGATTCCGCCACCATACGTGTCATGGCGAGCAAACAGCTCCAAAACAAAATCGCCAGCAAGCCAAACAAGGTGTATTTATTGGTCATCGTTCTTTTTCCAGTGTGATCTTAAACGCAGCATAAATCAGCAAAGCAGACAGCTTACTGCAAAAATGACCTACTTCAATACCATCTCGACGTTATGTGGCTATAAAGCAGCAAGGAATGATCAGTCGGAGACGTTATGAAGCGATTTATGCCATCCAGTGTCATGCTCACACCTTTTGTGGTGCGCGTTTACCCAGAAAATGAACAAGAGGAAGAAGGCGAAGAAACATCCCCATCAAACTCGCACCAAGAAGCCGACTCTGCGCCTCAACCCTGCGTGGAGTAAGTGCACAAAATTCGCCAAACTTTGCTTCATCGCCAACAGAATTGGCTAGAGTAAAGGGAACAACGATCAACCACAGGACAGAAAAAATGAAAAAAGTTGCGGTGATTCTCAGTGGCGCAGGCGTTTTTGATGGCAGCGAGTTGCATGAAGCGGTTCTTGCGTTGCACGCGATAGAAAAGGCAGGGGCGAGCTGGCATTGCTTTGCCCCAAATATTGAACAGTTGCACGTACTTAACCACAAAACAGGCGAAGAGATGGATGAGACGCGCAATGTGTTGGTCGAAGCAGCACGTATTGCGCGCGGTCAGATTGAAGATGTGGCGAAACTGCACGCAGAGGAGTTTGATGCTTTGTTACTGCCAGGCGGCTTTGGCGCAGCGAAAAACCTCACTAATTTTGCGGTCAAGGGAGCTGAATGCAGCATCAATGCCGATGTTGCCCATGCTTGTCGCACATTCGCGCAACTAGGCAAACCCGCCGGTTACTTGTGCATTGCGCCAATCATTATCCCTATGATCTACCCGAATGGGGTAGAAGGCACGATAGGCAACGACGAAGCCACTGCCGCCGCGTTCAACCAGTTAGGTGGCGTACACGTTAATTGCACGGTGAATCAAGTGCACTTTGATGCCAAACATAAGGTGCTATCAACGCCCGCTTATATGCTGGCAAATTCGATTTCCGAAGCAGCCAGTGGGATAGAAAAACTGGTGGAACAACTGGTCGAAATCGCATAATTCGCTCAGTTTTATCATTAGCCGAAATCCATAAAATACCTCTCATTTTTGGGAGGTATTTTTTACCGTAGAGCATAACCATATAAATCATAAGTATTTTATCAGTTATTATTGCGAAAACGATTGCCTTCAAACATGAGAAAATCTAATTAAAATACCAATAGTGTCACCTTTTTTATGTGCAACAGGATCTCGTTCACACTTCCCTATCATCACGGGGGATTTCCCTCCCCCAACTTGTCTGAGATCAAATTTTTTTTGCCTTAGCCTGTGACAGAGTAGCGGCGTAAACCGATAACAACTAATTACGGAGCAATTCCAATGACGAGTGCATTTTTTATCCCTACGATCAACCTTATGGGCGCGGGCTGCTTAAAAGACGCCGCTGACAACATTCAAGCGCAAGGTTTCACTAAGGGTTTAATCGTCACTGACAAAATACTCAATCAAATTGGCGTGGTTAAGCAGGTACAAGATCTGCTGACGGCGCGTTCTGTCGAAACCGTGGTTTTTGATGGCACTCAGCCAAACCCAACCATCAGCAACGTCAACCAAGGCTTGGCGCTACTTAGAGAGAACCAATGTGATTTCGTCATCTCTTTAGGCGGTGGTTCACCACACGACTGCGCGAAAGGCATCGCTTTGGTTGCAGCCAACGGCGGTGTAATTGGCGATTACGAGGGAGTTGATAAATCAGCCAAACCGATGCTGCCTCTGATTGCGATCAACACCACCGCAGGTACTGCCTCCGAGATGACCCGTTTTTGCATCATCACTGATGAAGAGCGTCACATTAAGATGGCGATTGTCGATAAGCACACCACGCCACTGATTTCCGTGAACGACCCTGAGTTGATGCTGGCGAAACCCGCATCGCTGACAGCGGCCACAGGTATGGACGCGCTAACCCACGCGATCGAAGCTTATGTCTCGATCGCAGCCACACCAATCACCGACGCTGTCGCTATCAAAGCGATCGAGCTGATCCAAGCCTACCTGCGCAAAGCCGTTGCTCACGGCGACGACATTGAAGCACGTGAACAAATGGCCTACGCACAATTTATGGCGGGCATGGCATTTAACAACGCATCATTAGGTTATGTGCATGCAATGGCGCACCAACTTGGTGGTTTCTACGACCTACCACACGGCGTTTGTAATGCCATTTTACTTCCGCACGTTCAGCGCTATAACGCGCAGATTTGCCCAGAACGTCTTCGAGACGTAGCAAAAGCGATGGGAGTGAATGTGGAAGGCATGAGCGCAGAGCAAGGCGCTAATGCAGCGATTGAGGCGATTGTCGCTCTGGCCAAAGATGTTGGCATTCCTGCGGGTATCCGTGAGCTGGGCGCGAAACTGGAAGACATTCCCACTTTAGCGGATAACGCGCTGAAAGACGCTTGCGGCTTTACCAACCCGAAACAAGCCACGCACGCGGAAATCTCGGCCATTTTCGAAGCCGCGATGTAATCCCGCGGGCTATCATTAACGCGTTATTAGCAAAGCCAAAGGCCGAAGGTGTCACTTTCGGCCTTTTTGTTCTGTCCGGTAACTAGGGTCTGTTGACCTTTTGCGGTTAAATTTTGTTCGAGATAAAAGCCTTTTAATCGCGACGAGAGGTTTGTAGCCTAGTCATTCTAAGCAAAACACCTCTCAACAAAGAGTAAAACGCTTTTAGCTGAACCCTTCGGGCAGCGTTTGTGGCTCCTTTTTGCTGCGTTATCGGCTTATCATGTAGGCTCCTACAATTCAAAGCCTCTGCCTTGCACAAAGAACCCACAAACTGCTGCAAAAATCATCTCAAAAGGTCAACAGACCCTAAGCACGATTAAAGACACATTTGTTCACCTTTCGCCAATGTGACATTTTTGCTTCCTGGCATACACTTGATTCATTACTTCCTCATCACGCCGGATGGCGTGACGTAAACGCCTATGCCAACAACAAGGAAAGTCGATGAACAAAAGTCATGCGCTCGGCTGGCTCGCCAGCTTAATCATTTGGGTCTGCTCTCCCACCCTTTATGCCGCCAACCTCAAAGCGACCAAAATTGCCAGCGGCTACCACATTCCTTGGGGCATCACTTTTGTCGACAGCGCTTATGCGGTGATTAACGAGAAAAATGGCCACATCTCGCTGCTGGATGTGACTAAGGGCAAGAAAACGCCCCTCTATACGCTTTCCAACGTCAATGATGCAGGGCAAGGCGGTTTGATGGACGTCGCGCTCTCCCCTGTCTCGCGTCAAATGCTCTACTTCACTTTCAGCAAAGAGGTCGACAACGGCACCACTGTCGTGCTGGCCAGCGCGAAGCTGAGCCACAAAACTCTCTCTGACTGGCAAGAACTGTTTGTCGCCGATGCCTCCTCTACCACAGGCAGGCACTTTGGCAGTCGCATCACCTTTGATCAGCAAAATCGACTTTACTTTTCGATTGGCGATCGCGGCGAAAGAGATAATGGACAAAACCCCGCCAACCATGCCGCAGCGATTTTACGGCTCAATCTGGATGGCAGCGTGCCAAACGACAACCCTTTCTTGCTGGATGATACGGTAAGAAACGAGATTTGGAGTTACGGCCATCGTAATCCGCAAGGGCTTTTTTTTGACTCACAGACAGCGCAACTGTGGTCGGTAGAGCACGGGCCGCGTGGCGGTGACGAAATCAATCTGATTCAACCCGGGAAAAACTATGGCTGGGCAAAAACCTCGCACGGCAAAGAGTATTGGGGGCCGATGCGTGTCGGCGAAGCGGAAACCTTACCCAATATCGAAGCGCCTAAACTGGTTTACGTCCCTTCCATCGCCCCAAGCAGTTTGCTGCTCTATCGCGGAGAACGCTATCCAAGCTTAAATGGCAAACTGCTTATCGGCGCGTTAAAGCTGACCCACCTTAACGTGGTCAGCATAAAAAACGGTCAGCTTGCAGAAACTGACCGTTTATTTACCCATCTCAACGAGCGTATCCGAGCTATCAGCGTGAGCCCGGACGACTTTCTCTATTTCACCACCGATAATGGCAACGTATATCGAATCGAGCCTTAAGCCAGCGACACACTCACCTTGTGCTTATCGAAGTCAATCGTCATGGTGCTGCCTAGTGGCACTGTCAGCATAGGGTGAGTATGACAACTGTCAAAGTCATACAGAATGGGGACTTTCTGCCCATTGAGCACCTCTTTTAGCACATCAATCGACGCTCGCCCGGTGCCTTTATCATTAAACAGTTCATGCTTGCCTAAGACCACAGCCGCCACTTTATCAAATACACCTTGGATCTTGAGATGAGCGAACGAGCAAAACGATCTGGAGCAAACACCGTCGCAGGAGACGACGGAGAAAAGAAGCCAATGGTATCGCCCACTTTGAGCGAAGCTGGAATGATCATCGAATCCTCTCTTTACTGACTGAGTAGCCAATCAAATATGGCACGTAACTGTTCGTCTGCAACGCTTTGCAAGCGATCGCCAACGTACCACTCAATAACTGACTGGTTGGGATGCTGCGCAATTTGCGGATGCCCCAACCAGATGCCTTGTTCTTCTGCCAACTTGTCGCGCAGTTCCAGCGCTTTCTCATAGCCAAACGGCAAAATGAGATGCAGCATGTTGCTTTGCGGCTTTGATGGGTTGACAGCTAATTGCGGGTAGGTGTTGATTAGCTGATAAATTTGCTCTGTACGAGCAAACAAGGCGGGCATGTTAGCCAGACGCTGCTCAAACTGCATCGCAGCCGACACCACATAAGGGGTGCGATGGTAAACATTGCCACCTTGACGTTTCATCCACATCGACGCCAGTCCGATAAAACGGCGATCACCTAACAGCAGAGAACCACCCAGACCATTCACCCCTTTGTAAAGGGAAACGTAAGCCGTTTTAAACCCTTGGGCGATTTCCTGATAGCTCTTCTGATAATACGCTGCGCACTCCCACAGGCGCGCACCATCCATGTGCAGGTGAATATCGCGATGTTCGCATTCGGCTTTGACTTCATTTAGCTCATCCCAGCTCAAAAGCTGGCCGCCAAGCTCCCGCATTGGCAACTCGTACAACGCCGCTGAAATTTCATCTGGCCACGCATCCAGATCGGCCGCTTTCCAAGGACGAAACATGTCGCCGAGCGGCAGGATGTGAAAACGGTTTTGCAACTGATAGCCCTGACGTTCAAAGCGGTAAATATGACTCGATTCATGCATCGCCACGGTTTTGTTGCGTTTTTGCTGACAGACCAGATCCAGCACAGTTGCTTGCGTCATGGTCCCGCTGATAACAAATAAGCCAGCCTCAAAGCCCAGTAAATCCGCCACTTGCTGCTGAAATGCTTCAATCAGTTCACCGTCACCATAGTGATCGTGTTTTACATTGTGCTCTTCACACCATTGTGCCATGGCGGCAAACTGCTCCGCCGGCGTGGCTTCATGATTGCCAGATAAAATGGTGTGGCAAAGTTCACGTAAATCCTTTTTCATCAAAGTGTTCCTTGTGATTTTCGAGACGGGACCAACTTATCTGCGCACAAAGCGCATGTAAAGAGATAAACTAGATTGAAAACACAAAAGTGATAACGAGAGCAAATGGAACCAATTACATTAGAAATCAATAAAATACGAGCGGTTGTTTTTGATTTGGATGACACCTTAGTCACCTCGTCACTGGATTTTGTCTCCATGCGCCAAGCACTTGGTTGCCCAGAACAGGAAGATTTGCTCAGTTTTGTCGATAAGCTACCCGATGCAACGCAGCGGGCACATGCGCAGCACATCATCTTGCAGCATGAGATGGCCGATGCGCAAAGCTCAACCCCATTGCCGGGCTGTCACGCTTTACTGGCTTTTATCAAACAAAGAGCGTGGCGCTGCGCGATTGTCACCCGTAACTGTCTGGCAGCCAGTGAACTCAAACTGGCGCACAATGACATCAAGGTAGAAAAGCTGATCACCCGTGAACATTGCGCGCCTAAACCCGATCCCGAAGCGCTGCTGCAATTGGCCGACGAATGGCAGTTGCAGCACCATCAGGTGCTGTATGTCGGTGATTATCTGTATGATTTACAAGCAGCAAAGAATGCCAATATGCCATCTTGTCTGGTGAGTAATACGCTGGAAAAACCGTACGCCAACCAGGCCTCCATCACTGTGGCCCGGTTGGATGATTTGCTCAGCTATTTGCAAACGGCGCTAACAGCCAGCGCAGGTTAGGCAAGCGCCATCGCCAGTAGGCTAATAGGGTGAATGGTCTCAAGCTGGGTATTCTCTTCAATTTGCCATTTACAGGTTTCGCAATCGGTAATGGCAAAATCCGCCGCCGATTGTTTGATGGTCTCGAATAGGTGCGCGCCGATTTTCATCGACGTCTGATAGTTCTCCTCTTTAAAGCCATAAGTGCCTGCCAAACCACAACATTCGCTATCTAGCACCACCAGCTCTAATCCGGGGATCATGCGCAACAGTTCAAGGGTAAACATCACATTCCCGCTGCGCTCTAGGTGGCATGGGGTGTGGTAAACCACTTTCTTGTTGATTGGCTTCATCGCGGGCGCGTAGCCGCTCATAAATGCTTTGAGCAGAAAACGGGTAATGTACTCGATGCGTTGTACCACGTGCTCATTATTAACGCCCAACACATGCGGGTACTCTTGTTGCAACGTAAATGAGCAGGTCGAAGAGGTGGAAACCACCGTGTGATCTTGCGAAACGGCTTGCTCGATCATCTCGATATTGAGCGTGGCGTTTTTACGCGCTTTTTCATGAAAACCATTGGCAATCAAAGGCACACCGCAGCATTTTTCCTTTTTCAGCAGTTGCACGCCATAGCCCATGGCATTGAGCACTTTGACTAAGTCTTTGCCCAGTTGCGGATGGTTATAGTTGACATAACAGCCGTGGAAATAGCTCACTTGGCGCGCAAACTGCGCTTGCGTTTTTGCCTGCTTCTTGTACCACTGACGAAACGTGCCGTGAGAGTATTTCGGCAGCTGCTTGTGCTTATCGACGCCAATGGTTTTGTGCATCAAGCTTTTTATCGGTTTCAGTTCGGTGATCTTGTTGACAATCGGCGCGACCGGCGTTGCCAGCGAACCAAACAGATCGGTATGGCTTAAGACAAAATCGCGCATCAGCTTAGGGCTGACACTTTTCTTAGCAAACTTCCCCCTCGCCACAGCGATAATATCACCAATTTTCACCCCCGACGGGCAGGCCGTTTCACAGCGTTTGCAGTTGGTACACAGTTTCAGCAACTCATCGTAATAGTGCGGATTTTTCAAGCGCAGACGTTCACCGTCTGGCCCGGATTGTTTTGGCCCCGGATATTCCGGATTCGCTTTCGCCACCGGACAATACACAGTACACACGGTGCATTTAATGCACTGGTCAAAGCTGGTGTTCACAGGGGCATGTTTGGCAAAAGTATTCATCATAATACGCACTCCTCCTGCGTTTGAACCTCGCAATGCAAAACAGCATGCTGCGCGGCGGCCAGCGCGGTCGAGATAGCGACGCCGCCTCCCGAGCCCTCAAACACCGGATCGTACCCCGCCAAGACAGAGCCGCAGCAGTAGAGATTCTGACAAAGCGCACCGTGCAAATAAGGGCGGAATGCACCATCGGTTTTAACGCCAAACGCCATAAATGGATGACCGATGGGGCTAAAGAATTTCTCTGCGCGCCAAGTGCTACGCGCCGAGTTTGACACCATCTCCAAACCAAAAATCGGTTCCACGATCTCGCTGAGATTGGCTTTAAGCCCTTGGCTAAAGTAGCTGCCAGAAGCCAAAATAAACGCCTTGGCATGCAGCGCCATATCACCCAAATTGCGTGTGTAAATTGCTTTTAACTGCTGTTCTGAATGCCATTCGCCACGAGTCACTTGATCGCCCTTAAGTAGCGTCCCGCCCGCTTGGACAAAACGTTTGTGCAGCGCTTCTTCGATACGAATGCCAAGCAGCGATGGAGGCATGGTCGGCACTTCATGAAAGTGCAAACGGGTTTCGCGGCGCAATTTCTCCAACAACACCAAACCGTCACCGTTACCCATAATGGCTGGCATGATCAACAGATCGTCTGGTGTCGCCCCTTTCATCAGTTGGTGACACAAACTGTTAAACGCCTGCGGCTGCTTGAGTAAACGGGCTATGTCTATTGAGCGCAGTTCATTGGGATTGCGCCGCAGTTGCTCACATCCGGGGATGGTGACGCTGATTTCCTCCACCGCGCACTGAGCGAAATCGCGCTGTTTGCGCAGGTTGTCTTTGGCAAGCAACGGCTGGAAGTCACGATAACCATCAACGGACACCAGCAGCAGCCGTTTAAATGGCAGCCTCTGACGGTGACGATAGACAAACGGCTGTGAAAGCCAAGTCGCTTTTAATGTGCCCAGTGGCGTAATGCGAAAGTGGTTATGTTCATCTTCTTCGCTCTGCAGTGGGATCCCTTGCTGTGCTAAAGCGGTTTGAAACCAACGTAGTGCGCGGCGCACACTTTGCGCGCTCAGTTTTGCGTAAGGGTGAGCAGGAAAACGCTCAGCAAATTGCTCGATAGCGTGAAAAGGCGCACTCACATCCTCACCCGCAGGCGTTTTGCCGAGCACATCAATCGAACCCGAGGAAAAATGCAGCGCACTCTGTCCTTGGCTGATTAACACCACTTTTTTACCTTGTTCTAACGCATGCAATGCGGCGCTGTAACCCGCGATACCACCACCGATAACCGCAATATCGTAATTTAACATGAGTGGTTCTCCTCATTTTGCTGCTGTGCGGTGTCGCCGTTTTCCACATTTGGTAGTTCACTGGCACCAAACAGGCCTTCGTAAATCCAGTAGCTGAACTCCGCCTCTCGCAGCGCATCGCCCCAGAAAATTGGCTTAATGCCTTTCCAGCGCTCTTCAAGAAACTCTGCCAGTAGATGAGCACTGGCGGTGCCATCGACGTTGCCATACTGGCTAAATAAACTCGCTGCACGGTAGCTGCACAGCTCACCCTGACAGGGGCCCATGCCAAGACGCGTGCGCCGACGCAAGTCGACTAAATTGCTCACATCGAGCTGCTTGATCGCGTACTCAATCTCGCCTTGAGTGACCATTTCGCATTCGCAGATCACCGTTTGGCTGGCACTGTCTTGCTGCAAGAATTGCTCAGCCCGTTCGCCATGGCGATAAATTGCTGATTCATAAACGGGTTTGACGATACTGGCGGTTTTCTTGGCGGGTTTGGGCGCGTCGTTGGACCCCGGCAATGGGCGCAGGTGGGTTTCACACGCGCGATCTACGCCGAGTTTTTTCGCCAGCAAATCGGTTGCCCACTCCGCCATCAGACGGTAAGTCATCAGCTTGCCGCCAGTGATGGTGGTTAAGCCTTTTAGACCATCTCGCTGCTGGTGATCCAGCAAAACAATGCCGCGACTGATGTTGCGACCAGTGCCGTCATCATCGACAGAAACCAGTGGCCGCACTCCGGCATAGGCACGCAATACCCGCGTGTTGGCCATGATCGGCGCCAGCTTAGCCCCTTCACGCAAAAGCACGTCGACTTCCTGCTCGGTCACGTGCAAGTCATCAATTTGTGCATAGTCGATGTGTTGTGAGGTGGTGCCGATCAGCGAAATGGTGTCACCGGGCACTAAGATGTCGGCATCCGACGGCTTACGGCAACGGTTGATCACCAAGTTGTTGATGCGGTAATCCAGAATGAGCAATGAGCCTTTGGCCGGAAACATCTTGATGTTGAGATCCGCGTATTCGCAGATATTTTGTCCCCAGATCCCCGCCGCATTGATCACTTCTCGCGCATAAATATCAAATGCTTGGCCAGTTTGCGTATGCAGGCAGTGCACCCCTCGCACTTGATCGCCCTCACGGATGAGGCCAACGACCAGCGTGTGATTAAAAATGCGTCCGCCATGCTCTTTGGCGTCTAACACATTGGAGGCACAAAGACGAAACGGATCGAGCGTGCCGTCCGGAACGTGCACTGCCCCAAGTAACTGCGGGTTGACATTAGGCTCTAGCGCCAGCGCCTCTTTGGGCGTGAGGATCGCGGTTTCAATTCCGGCTTTTTGACACTGAGCGACAAAGGTATCCTGAAATGAGAGATCGTCTTCGGGCAAAGTGATAAACAGCCCACTGGTGTTTTCCACGCAATGGCGGGCCACCCTTTTGAGGATTTTGTTCTCTTGAATACACTCTCGGGCCGACTCCTCATCCGTGACCGCGTAACGCGCACCAGAATGAAGCAAGCCATGATTACGCCCAGAGGTGCCGGAGGCGATATCATCTTTTTCCAATAAGATGCAGGCGATTCCCCGTAGCGCGCAATCGCGCATAATCCCCGTCCCCGTGGCACCACCGCCAATGATCACTACGTCCGTTTCAAAATGAGCGGAAGCTTTCATCGCTTTCTTCCTATTCATTAATAAGCATACGTTTAGTGTGTCATTTTTTTTCCTTTAGGTTCGATACATCACTCACAAAATGCGCGTTCGAGCATTTATTGGTAAATCGAATATTCATTTCGCTCATTAAACAGACAAAATGAATCACCCATTTACAGCGGATGCCGTTATTCGGACTCAATCTTCTGCTCAGCCGACAAACGCTCATGACGCAGTTCAGCCTGCCCAGAGGCGTCTGAAGGCGGCGACAACAGGATCTTCAACCGTTGGGGAAGCGTTAAACCGGACTGGGTCGCGTCTTGCCACAGATCGCGCCACTCGGCAAACGTAACCACCAGTGGATTAAAGCTGTTCACCGGTTTGCTGATGCCAAAGCGCACAGTTTCGCTCTCTGGCTCAAAGGTGCCAAACAGCTTGTCCCAGATGATCAACACGCCCGCATAGTTTTTGTCGATATAGCGCGCGTTGACGCCGTGATGAACCCGGTGATGTGACGGGGTATTAAACACGTATTCCAAAGGCCCTAAGCTTTTTACCCATTGGGTGTGGACAAAAAACTGCAAACCAAGATTAAGCAGCACCACCAAGGTGATCCACTGTGGCTCAAAGCCAATAATCACCAAAGGCAACCAAAACAGCCACATGCCTGCGACCGGATACATCAAGCTCTGGCGAAACGCCGTGCTGAAGTTCATTCGCTCAGAGCTGTGGTGGACAACGTGCGCAGCCCACATCCAACGCACGCGATGGCTAGCGCGATGAAACCAGTAGTAGCAAAAATCCTGCAACACCATCAGCGCAATAAAACTCATCGCGCCCATGTCAATCTCCAATAAACGCCAGCCAAACAGCCACAAATAGAGATGTGCGAGCAACAAACCCGCCAGCAAATCCGTACCTTGATGCATCAAGGCTAAGGTAAAATTGCACAGCACCTCTTTAAACTCGTAACGAGAGTTGGCCGGCAGTTTGCCTTTTCTCTCGCCCAGCCAATATTCCGCTAACATCAAGGCCACAAACAGCGGCGCCATCAACAGCAAAAGCCATTCTGGATGTTCAACCAACATAGTTACACTCCTTTGTATTCAGGTTACCAGCGGGCGAAGTGATCTTCCGTAACGCCCAACGTGGCGTTAATCTTGTGGACCACGCCATGATTGTCGGTGATCGCGCCGCTAAAATGGCCGATAAATTGGCGAAAATTACTTTTCAGCCAGTAAAGGTTCAGTTTCTCACGGCGGCAGTTTTCGGCCGTAAACGTCAAATCCACTTGTCCATTTTGTGCGTAGATGTGCCAAGGTTTGGCGCTATCGGCGCGGCTAAAAGAGAAATATACCGGTGGCAGGCTGTGTTTTTGTCCATTGATCCACAGCACGTTCTCACAACTACCGGTTTCGTTGACTCCGGCGGCGAGATTAAGCCCAAGAGTGCCAAATTGATCGCGGCAATTGATGCTGGCCCAGCGCCAACTGGTTTCACGGCGCATATAACCCGCAGAGAAATCATAGCCAGCACAGGCACCGCTCAGATCAAGCGTTTTCCCTGCCACCGAGAACCTCCCCGTTACACGCAGGGCATTGTGTTTTTGCGTATAAGTCCAGCCTTGATAACCGGTAGGTGTGCACATCGCAAGCGCTTGGCTGCCGGGCTCAGGCATCAGGGTCAGATCCGCGCTCAGTTGACGAGTCGCCAATTGCACCCGCCATACACCATCGACAATGTGAAACTGGATCTGTTTACGGGCGATGTGCATGCTGCTGTTGTAAGGAGAAGGCGCCGAATGGCTGTCCCAAGCCAATGGACGCAACCAGTTCTCTTCCACCAGCTGCTTTTTCCGTCTGTCATAGAGATAGCAAAACGCCGACGTGAGATAGCGGATATCAGCAATCGCCACGCCAATCAGATAGTCTTGCGTGACGATGCTGACAAACTGGAACTGTTTGTAGTCGAAATAACGCGCGAATTTGCTCGCTTGCGCGTCCATCACAGTGCGATAGTCAAAGTCTTCCAGTGCCAAATCGCGCGGAATCTCATCAAACTGACCATAGTGTGGCGCACCAGAAGAGGCGATCAAACGTTTAGGCGCGGAGTCCAATTTGAGCATGACAGCGTCCTTGCTTCACAATAATTTAACATACACTCACAGTGTGACGCGCCAACAGCGTATAAAACAGGTTAGAATCGGACATCAAGCTGGTTTAGATCACGTTTTATACGACCGATAAACGACCTTAAGCAAGTAGGCAAGAAGGCAGAAAGATGACGATGCAACTGATCACCGAATATCGACCAGTCAAACACTGGCAAGCGTTGGGCGGTTACGATATCGCGTTGCTGCTGAGCGTTTTGCAAGACTATGGCGTCGAGAGCGAAAGGTTCCTTGGCGAAGCTGGTATCTCAGCCACGCCAGAAGACCAAGAGGCAGGTCACTATCGTTTTGCCGATAAATTGGCACTTTTTCAGCTCGCCGCGGAGCGTATCCCCGACCAACCTCTCGGGCTGATTTGCGGCCAGCGAGCCAGTTTCAGCGATTTTGGCCTGCTCGGCTTTGCCATCGCCAGCAGCAAAACTGTGCTTGAAGCGCTGCAAGTGGGGTTTAAATACCTGCAGCTCAACGGGCCGATTTTCCACATCCAAGTGCTGCGCGACACACATCAAGCCTGTATCCGAATCGAAAACAATTTAGAGATTGGCAAGTTGCTGCCTTTTTGCAGCGAGTATTTCTTTAGCGCGATTGCGCAGCTGTGCGCAGAGTTGACCGGAGAAAAGCTGCCGAGCGTACAGATGCTGCTCCCCTACCCGCCACCGCCACACGCGCTCGCTTATCAACACCATTTTCAGTGCCCCATTGAGTTTAACGCGCAAGAGTTTGCTTGGTATTTTGACGTTGAGGTGTTGCAGCGTCCACTGCTGCGCCATTTAGAGAGTAAATGGCAAAAATGTTTAAGCGGCTGCGAATCTTTATTGCACCATCTGCAAGCATCGCATCGGCTTGATCGGCAAATCACTCAACACCTCTACACTTGTCTGGGCTCGGAACCCAGTGCTGAAGAAATCGCCGCTTGGTATGGTCTCTCCGCGCGCACTTTGCACCGACAACTGCAAGCGCTGGGCACCAGCTACCAAAAACTAAAAAATCAGGTACGGCGCGATCTCGCACTGGAGCTGTTACTCAATACGGCGTTGAGTGTCGAGGAGATAGCCTATCGTTTAGGTTACAGCGACAGTGCTAATTTTCGCCACAGCTTCAAGCGCTTAACCGGCAAAGCGCCACGGCAGTTTCGTCAAGATAAGTAACGTTTTGTCAACACCATGGGCAATCTGAGACAAAAACAGCGCAATAGCGCCCATATGCACAATATTTTGTCTGCCTCGCAATATTAGCGCTGGTAAAAAAGTATTTCCTCGATAGGATATTTGAGGCTTATGATCACAGTTTGAACAGAAGCCGTTATTCGCCGGCCACAATGGCCGATATAGTTTGGCAAAAAATAGACGATTACGACGTACCTTGAATTCTCAGCAGACTTTTTTTCGCAGGCATAACTGGCAACGGACCATCAAGGTAGCCGTGATTTTGCTGGTCTCTTTCGCCATCACCATGTGTGCCTTGGTGCCATTTGCCAATCAATATCAGCGCACTTTGACCCACAAAGCCATCAACCACATTGAGCGAGAGCTCTTAGAGACACGCATCCAGCTCAACTATCTTTTTAGCCCAGCGATTTTCTCTCAGCCATGTCGCACCCTTACTTACGAACTGCGCAAGAGCATTCTCAATCTTGGTATGACCAAAGAGATCGGCACCTTTGACGATACTGGCCGAGTGTTCTGCACCAGCAATGAAGTCAACGTTTCATTTTCTCTCTACAAATCAATACTGCAACGTTTGGATGAAAGTCCTGAACGTGAGACGCTTTCTTTTACTAAAACAGCGCTCACGGGCGAAATGGCGCTTATCTACATTTTTGGCGACGAAACACTACGCGGACTAAGCGTGCTGTTCCCCACCAACTATTTACAACAGATCACTCGCGGGATCCTCTCCTTTGGCGATTTAGACTACGAGATCTTCGTGGCTGACAGGGCAGTGAAAAGCCTCACCTTGGCCGAGCCGCTCAACCAACTGCAAGTCACGTCAAAACGTTTCCCGGTCGTCATCCGCTCTGCTGTTGGACGCGGTTTTTATCTCGAATATTTACTGAAAAACGCGTGGATTGGCTTGTTGGTCGCCACCTTCGTGCTGCTGATTTCTGCTCAATTGCGCCAAAGGCACATCACGCATAACAGCATCGAATACGCTCTGACCAATGCGATTAAGAAACAAAATTTATCGGTGCATTTTCAACCGATTGTCGATCTTAAAAGCAATAAAGTGGTGGGGTGTGAGTCGCTGCTACGCTGGAACGATCCGGTACAAGGTTTTGTCTCTCCGGGTATTTTTATTCCACTCGCCGAAAAAGTCGGCCTTATCGAACCGATAACACGTTTTGTTCTCGCCAAAGCTAGCCAACTGCTGCAAACCACCAGCGAACTCTACCCTCAAGGCTATGTGAGCATCAATATCAGCCGTCAGGTGGTGCTAAACCAAGATTTTATTTTTAAGGTCACCGAACAACTCAAAGATAAACCGGAGATTAGCCACCGCCTGGTGTTTGAGATCACCGAAGAGAGCGTGTTTAGCCCAGACGATCTTACCACGCTGCGCAGGCACCTCACCTACCTAGGAAATTTGGGCATTCGCATCGCGGTAGATGATTTTGGCACCGGCTACTCTGGGCTGAACTTTATTCGCCAGTACCCGTTTGACATCATGAAAATTGATCGCGTGTTTGTTAACAATCTGACCAGTGACTCCAATACTCAACCGCTGTTGATGTCGATGCTAGCGCTGTCTGACACGCTGCATATGGATGTGGTCGTAGAAGGGGTCGAAGAAAAATCACAGCTCGATATTTTAGCCAAACTCGGTGTGCGCAATATTCAAGGCTTTTACTACTCAACCGCCCTTCCCGAGCAGCAATTTCGCCAATACTTGCTAGAAAACCGCACCTCGCCCACCGAGCTTCTCGCGGTACTAGATTCCTAAATCCTTGATTGATCTCTTCAATTTTTGCCGAAGCTGGCTAGCAACCTCGGCTTTTATCCGAACAAACGACGCTTCAGGCCTGTTTTCTCCAGCACGCGGGTCGAAATCTCTTCCACCGACAAAGAGGTGGTGTTGATGTAAGGGATTGCTTCGCGGCGAAACAGCGCTTCCACGTTAGCCAGTTCATGTTGGCACTGTGCGGTACTGGCGTACTCACTGCCCGCCAAACGATTTTGCCGGATCTCGGTCAAACGCTCTGGCGCAATCGTCAAGCCGAATAACTTGTGCCGGTGGATCTCAAACTCCGGCAGCAATTTAAGCCCACGAATATCGTCGTCAATGTACGGATAGTTAACCACGCGCAAACCAAATTGCATTGCCATGTACAAGCTGGTTGGGGTTTTACCACTGCGTGAGACGCCAAGCAAAATGATGTCTGCCTGCTCCAAACCTTTAAGAGAAATGCCATCATCATGTGCCAAGGTGTACTCAATGGCCGCAATACGATCAAAATAGGTGTCGGTGTCTTTGCTGACGCTGCGCGAACGTTGCAGCTTAGGCACGGGTTCCATGTGAATGTCATCTTTCACCCGCTGGACAATACTTTCCAGCACATCATAACAATGGGCATTCGCCTGCAACAATTTCTCGCGAAACTCGGCAATCACTAACGAAAAAAACACCAACGGTTTTATGCCCGTTGTTTGAAAGGATATTTCAATATGCTTGAGCAACTCAGTTAATTTCTCTTCACTTTCAATAAAAGGGAAGGTTTTTTCGTTGGCGTAAAAGGGGAATTGCCCGAGAACAACGTGACCGACGGTTTCACAGGTAATCGCTGTTCCGTCGGAAACGTAGAATACATCACGACTTTGCTTTTCAGTTTGCATTTTTGTTTAAATTTTAAAAATATTTTGATTAGGATGTTAACCATAATACAAACAATAAACCCAGGCGTTCAATTACCACCCCCACAGCTTTGAAAATTTGCTCACAATTTTTTTCAGCTGCTGCGTAATCGTTTGCCTACTCCCTACAAGCTGCAATGTTTCTGGAGAAAGACATGCAAAAGAACACCCTCTGGTTCAATAGCCTATCCATGGAAGATGTCGATAAAGTCGGCGGTAAAAATGCTTCTCTTGGTGAAATGGTGTCTAACCTTGCCAATGCTGGCGTTTCTGTGCCCAACGGTTTTGCGACCACCTCTTACGCGTTTAACCAGTTCCTTGATTACGAAGGGCTGGATGAGCGAATTCACCAACTGCTTGACGAACTGGATGTAGACGACGTCGATGCGCTGCGTAAAACCGGTGCCATGATTCGTCAGTGGGTTTTAGAAGCGCCATTCCCAGCGGATCTCGAACAAGATATCCGCAGCAACTACGCGGAGCTCACCGCGGGTAACGACGAACTTTCTGTTGCTGTGCGCTCTTCCGCGACCGCAGAAGATTTGCCGGACGCTTCCTTTGCCGGCCAGCAAGAGACGTTTCTTAACGTCAAAGGCATTGATGCTGTGCTGGAAGCGACCAAACACGTCTATGCATCACTGTTTAACGACCGCGCTATCTCTTACCGTGTGCACCAAGGTTTCGACCACCGAGGCATTTCGCTCTCAGCGGGCATTCAGCGCATGGTGCGTTCAGACAAAGCCGCGTCCGGCGTCATGTTCACCCTTGATACCGAATCCGGTTTTGACAAAGTGGTGTTCATCACTTCCGCTTGGGGCCTTGGCGAAATGGTAGTGCAAGGCGCGGTTAACCCAGATGAGTTCTACGTGCACAAGCCGCTGCTTGAAGCGGGTCAAACGCCCATCGTCAAGAAAACTTTTGGCTCGAAACTGAGCAAAATGATCTACGCCAATAGCCAAGTGATTGGCAAGCAGGTGGAAATTGTCGATACCACCGAGCAAGAGCGCAGCGAATTTTCCCTCACCAATGAGGAGATCATTGAGCTGGCCAAACAGGCGATGATCATCGAAAAACACTATCAGCGTCCGATGGATATTGAGTGGGCCAAAGATGGTATCGACGGCAAGCTCTACATCGTGCAGGCTCGCCCTGAAACTGTCTGCTCGCAAAGCGAACAGAATGTGATCGAGCGCTACGAACTGAGCCACAAAGCCGAAGTGCTGGTGGAAGGTCGTGCAATTGGCCAGCGTATCGGCTCTGGTGTGGTTCGTTTGGTCGATTCACTCGATCAAATGTCACTGGTGCAAGAAGGCGACGTACTGGTCACCGACATGACCGACCCAGATTGGGAACCGGTGATGAAAAAAGCGTCGGCGATTGTCACCAACCGTGGTGGACGGACTTGCCACGCAGCCATCATCGCTCGTGAGCTTGGTATTCCAGCGATTGTCGGCTGTGGACACGCAACCAGCCAGCTGAAAGATGGCCAGCTCGTCACCGTATCTTGTGCTGAAGGCGAAACTGGCTATGTCTATCAAGGGCAGATCGAGTTCGCTGTGCGCCGTTCAACCGTTGATGAGCTACCTATGCTGCCCACCAAAGTGATGATGAACGTTGGCAACCCAGACCGAGCGTTCGATTTCGCTCAGATCCCTAACGAAGGGGTGGGTTTGGCACGTTTGGAGTTCATCATCAATAAGATGATTGGCATCCACCCGAAAGCGCTGCTCAATTTTGATCAGCAAAGCGACAGTCTCAAAGGCGAGATCAGCCAGCGCATTCGCGGTTACCAAGATCCTATCGATTTCTACGTGAGCAAACTGACTGAAGGGATCGCCACCATCGCCGCGGCGTTCTGGCCAAAGCGCGTTATCGTGCGCATGTCCGATTTTAAATCGAACGAATACAGCAACCTTGTCGGCGGCAAAGGCTACGAACCGCACGAAGAGAACCCGATGCTGGGCTTTCGTGGGGCATCGCGTTACATCTCGCCACAGTTTGAAGACTGTTTCGAGCTGGAAACGCAAGCGATCAAACGCGTACGTGATGAAATGGGGCTGAAAAACGTCGAAATCATGATCCCATTTGTGCGCACGCCAAGCGAAGCAGCTCAGGTCATTGACCTGCTTGCTAAGTTTGATCTGCGCCGTGGCGATCAAGGCCTGAAAGTGATCATGATGTGTGAGTTACCATCAAACGCGGTGCTGGCGGATGAATTCCTCAAGTACTTTGACGGTTTCTCGATTGGCTCAAACGACATGACTCAGCTCACGCTCGGCCTCGACCGCGATTCAGGCGATGTCGCTCACCTGTTCGACGAGCGTAACCCTGCGGTGAAAGCGATGTTGAAAATGGCCATCGACGCAGCAACCAAAGCAGGCAAATACGTCGGCATTTGTGGCCAAGGCCCTTCGGATCACGAAGACTTTGCACAGTGGTTAATGGAACAAGGCATCAGCTCAGTGTCGCTCAACCCAGACACTGTGATTGATACTTGGCTTCAGCTTGGCAAAGCGAGCCAGTAATCCCTCTGCGATGGAAACAAAAAAAGCGCTGTTCTTGGCGCTTTTTATTTTCAGTCTGCAATGCATTTTTTTATCAGACTTCTTGTACCTTTAAGGCAACTGCGTTTCTAAAAACTCAGCAAACGCGCCACCCACGTCACTTCACCATGAGCAATCAAGTCAAAAATAGTAAAGAACACGGCGCAAATCACCGCCAGTTTAAGCAACTTAATTCCAATCAGCATGGCTTTCCCCTTTATTGGCTAACGGCCAAGTGTAGCGCAAAAGAATCAGCAAGCCATCCGTTCTGCTCAATACTGGCGCATTGTTTGGCTTAGGCTGAGGCGGCGAAGTTGCCAAGGAGCGCACCATACAACTGCCTGTCACTTAGCACGCCGACCAGACGTTGCTGCTCCACCAGCAGAATAGGTTGTTTAGTACGCTGCTTAAGTTCAATCACTTCACGCATGCCGATATCAGGCTCGACTGCAACGACAGTATGATCATTGATATCGCCAAGGCCAACGCCCTCTTGATGCCAGTCCAGCAATTGGTGCGCCGAATCCACCAGCGTTATCCCCTGCTTTTGCTGCTCCACCCACAGCGCTTGCTCATTACACACTTGCCAGCGCTGCGCTTGCTGTGTGAGCTCTTCCACTGGACGCATTAGAGAGCGTCCTTTCAGCACATTAAGCGGATTGGTGTGAGCAACAAAATCGCGCACATATTGGTTTTCGGGTTGCAGCACTATCTGCTCAGGCTTCCCGTGTTGAATCAATTGTCCAGACTCCATGATGGCAATGCGATTGCCAATTTTCAGCGCTTCATCCAGATCGTGGCTAACAAATAAAATGGTTTTATTCAACTGCTTTTGCAACTGCAACAGCTCATCTTGCAGTTGGGCACGAATCAGCGGATCGAGCGCCGAAAATGGCTCATCCATCAATAGAATGTCGCCGTCCATGGCAAATGCGCGCGCCAAGCCGACACGCTGCTGCATTCCGCCGGAAAGTTCATGGGGAAATTTGTCTTCCCATTCCGCCAGCCCAACCATAGCCAGTTGTTCACGCGCTTTTGCGCGGCGCACTTTCTTGCTGATGCCTTGCATCTCCAAACCAAACGCCACGTTATCCAATACGTTCAGCCACGGCATAAGGGCAAAAGTTTGAAACACCATAGAAACGCGATGAGTGCGCAGATGACGCAGCGTTTCTTGGTCGCACGTGGCTAAGTCCACCTGCTGCTCACCGTCTTTCACCAGCAAGGCACCACGTGACACCGGATTTAGTCCATTCACAGCGCGCAGCAAACTTGACTTGCCCGAGCCCGAAAGCCCCATCAACACGCAGATTTCGCCCTCTTTGACGCTCATGCTGACGTTATTGACGCCCACTACTTGGCAGACTTCATCAATGATCTCTTGGCGTGATTTGCCTTGATCGAGCCTTTCAAACGCCAGTGCGGGGTCCGAACCAAAAACCACATCCAGATTTTTAATCGTAATAGCATCCATGGTTATGCCTCCTTTTGGTTGGGGGTTTTGCATAAGCGATCAAGGATGATCGCCACCAGTACAATCGCGAGGCCCGCTTCAAAGCCTTGTGAAATGTTCACCGTGTTCAGCGCGCGCACCACCGGCTTGCCGAGGCCATCAGCACCGACCAATGCAGCAATCACCACCATAGAGAGCGACAACATGATGCACTGCGTGATGCCCGCCATGATGTTGGGCAGCGCCGCTGGCAGTTCGACTTTCAGCAGCAGTTTCATACGGCTGGCCCCAAACGCTTTGCCCGCTTCAATCAGCTCTTGCGGCACTTTAGTGATGCCTAAATAGGTCAAACGGATCGGCGCGGCGATGGCAAAAATGATGGTGGAGATCAAGCCCGGTACGATACCAAGACCAAACAGCACTAAGGTCGGGATCAGATAGACAAACGTTGGCACGGTTTGCATCAGGTCAAGGATTGGCCGCAGCAAGGTGTAAAGCCAAGGACGATGCGCCGCCATGATGCCAAGGGGTACGCCAATTAATACGGAAATCGTTGTCGCGGCAAAGACCAAGACAAAGGTTTCCAGCATTTCTTGCCAATAACCAAGGTTAAGGATCAGCAGCAAAGCAGCAACCACAAACAGCACCAAAGGCAGGCTGCGATGCAGCAGCCACGCCAATAAGGCGGTGATGACTATCGGTAGCGCCGGTGGCATCCACTTAAAAATATCCACCACAAACAGGATAACCGTTTCTAGAAAGTAGGAGATGGCGTCAAAAACGCCGGCGGCGTTTAAGGTCAACCAGTCAACCCCCGTCTCCATCCATTGACCCAGAGGGATTTTGTTGTCAGTAATAAAATTCACAATTAAGCCTTTGTTATTTAATCGAAACAGGACAAGCAACGCGCTTACGCGTTGCTATCGAGGTAGTGCATAACCGCTTGCACGGCGTCTTCGCCTTGCAGGGTTTTCACCCCTTTTAACCAGCGCTGCAGCTCGTTTGGATTGGCTTTTAGCCATTGCTGCGCCGCCACCGCCGGTTTCTGCTTCTTGTTGAGGATCGCTTCCATCAACTGGTTTTCCATCTCCAGACTAAATTGCAAGTTTTGCAGCAGTTGACCAACGTTTGGGCACTGCGCTAGGTAGTTTGCACGCACATTGGTGTAAACATTGGCACCGCCGTAATTCGGCCCGAAATAGTCATCGCCACCGGCCAGATATTCCATCTCAACATTGCTGTTCATCGGGTGAGGTGCCCAGCCTAAATAGACAATCCACTGCTGACGACGTGCGGCGCGAGAGACTTGTGATACCATGCCCGCTTCGCTCGATTCCACTAGACGAAACGTTTTTAAATCAAAGGCATTGGCATCAATCATCGATTGGATCAGGCGGTTGCCATCGTTACCCGGTTCTATGCCGTAGATACGAGATTTGAACTTGTCGGCGTGCTTGGCGAGATCGGCGAAGTTTGTCACGCCCGCATCATAAACGTACTTCGGCACGGCTAAGGTGTATTTGGCCCCTTGCAGATTGGCGCGTATCGTTTCGACCGTGCCCGCTTGGCGGTATTTGGCGATGTCGCCTTCCATCGTCGGCATCCAGTTACCGAGAAACACGTCGATGTCGCCGTTGGCCATTGAAGAGTAAGTGACCGGAACCGATAGAAGATCGGTTTTCGTCTCATAGCCGAGACCTTTGAGCAGCTCTGAGGTAACAGCGGTAGTGGCGGTAATATCGGTCCAACCCACATCAGCAAAGCGCACCTTCTGACAACTGTTGGCGTAGCTGTTGGCGGCAAAAAGCGTGAGGGCGGTGGTGGTGAGCAGTTTTGTCGTCATAGACATCATCGATTCCTTATCGTTTTTCTGACTTTTCATTATTAAATGTGTTATTTGCTGATGACTTAGCGCATCGCTATAGCGCATGTTGTAACGCTCTTTTCGGTGGATGCATTCGTTGGCTCTCTTGCCAATTCGGCGCGAGCCATACCGGGACATTTCCTGCTTCGAGTAGGGCTTTATCTAAAATCATGTCCGCAGCCCGCTCAGCGACCATAATGGTTGGCGCATTGAGGTTGCCATTGGGAATAGTGGGAAAGACCGACGAGTCGACCACGCGCAATGCACTCAGGCCACGTACTCGACACTGTTCATCCAGCACCGCCATTGGGTCATCGTCCGCGCCCATTTTGCAACTGCAAGACGGGTGATAGGCGCTTTCCACATTTTCGCGCACCCAGTGATCGATCGCGTCATCGCTGACCACGTCCGCGCCCGGCTGAATCTCTTCACCGCGATAGGCATCGAGCGCTGGCTGCACAAGAATTTCGCGTGTTAAGCGAATGCAGTCTCGCCAATCTTGGCGATCTTGCTCGGTCGAAATGTAGTTAAACTCAATCTTGGGTTTGTTGTTTGGATCTGCCGAGATGATTTCGACACTGCCACGGCTTTGCGGTTTGTTCGGGCCAACATGCACCTGAAAGCCATGACCAGCAAAGGCTGCACGTCCATCGTAGCGCATCGCCGCAGGCAAAAAGTGATACTGAATGTTTGGCCACTTCAGCCCTTTGCGTGAGCGAATAAAGGCGCAAGATTCAAAATGGTTGGTCGCACCCAACCCTTTGCGGGTCAGAATCCATTGCGCGCCAATAAGCCCTTTGCTAACTAAGCCAAGTTTGCTATTGAGGGTAATGGGCTCCTTGCAGTGATATTGAAAGTACACTTCCAGATGATCCTGCAAATTGCACCCCACACCGGGCAAATCATGCACCAAGGGCACCTTGGCACGCTCAAGTACCGCTTTCGGGCCGATGCCAGAAAGTTGCAGCAATTGCACCGAGCCAATGGGGCCTGCGCTCAAAATCACTTCATTGCGCGCAAGGCACTGTGAGGTTTTGCCCGATTTCTCAAACACAACACCGACAGCCCGTTTGTTCTCCAGCAGCACTTTTTGCGCTTTAACGCCTTTGATCAGAGTGAAATTGGCTCGCTTTTTCGCTCGGCTTAAGTACGCGTTAGAGGTGGAAGCACGAACGCCATTTTTCACCGTCATGTGCATCGGGCCAAAGCCTTCTTGCTGGTAGCCGTTGTAATCCGATGTTTGCGGATAGCCAGCCTCGGCTCCTGCATCGATAAAGGCTTGATAGAGCGGGTTGAGCGTCATCTCGTTGCCTGCGCAGGTGCCAAGTGGCCCTTCCCCGCCGCGATACTGATCCGCGCCGCCAATCCAAGCTTCGGCGCGGCGAAAATAAGGCAAGCAGGCTTGATAGTTCCAACCGGCCGCGCCCTGCGCTTCCCACTCATCAAAATCGCAAGCATGGCCACGTACATACACCATGCCGTTGATGGAAGAACTGCCGCCCAGCACTTTGCCTCGCGGGCAATGCAGCTGTCGCCCAGACAGGCCAGACTCCGCGACCGTTTCATATTGCCAAGCGTACTTCTCGCTGTTCATCGGGTAAGAGAGCGCGGTGGGCATTTGGATGAAAATGCTGTTATCAGAGCCGCCCGCTTCCAAAAGCAGCACTTGATGTTCACCACTTTCAGACAGCCTATCGGCCAAAACGCAGCCAGCCGATCCCGCACCGACGATGATGTAATCGTAGTGTTGTTGCATGGTTTTCTCTCTTATTTGCTGATTATTGGTACGGGCCGACGAAATCGCCCATCTCGACTAATACGCTTTTGGTTTGCGTGTAGTGACGCAGCGTTTCCGGGCCGTTTTCACGCCCAATCCCAGAGTGTTTGTAGCCGCCAACTGGCATTTCAGCGGGCGAGTCTCCCCAGGTGTTGATCCAGCAGATCCCGGCTTGCAGCTGATGGATCACTCGATGTGCTCGGCCAAGATTCTGGGTAAATACCCCTGCCGCCAAGCCATAATCGCTGTGATTGGCGCGGGCAATGACCTCTTCTTCCGTGCGAAACTTCAAAACCGACATCACCGGGCCAAATATCTCCTGCTGCACGTGCACCATCTCGTCTTGGCAGTCGATAAACACGGTTGGCGCAACAAAATTGCCTTTATCTAAACCATTTGCCATCAGCCGTTCGCCGCCTGTGAGTAAGGTCGCGCCGCTCTGTTTCGCACTTTCAATCGCCGCCATCACTTTATTCAGATGCTCGCCGGAGATCAGCGCGCCAATTTGCGTCTCCATATTCATCGGATCGCCGACACGCAAACGCTCGGTGCGCGTTTTCAACTGAGCAACAAAATCATCATAGAGCGACTCATGAACAAACACGCGTGTGCCGTGGGTACACACTTCCCCTTGGGTGTAGAAGTTGGCCACCATCGCCGCTGAGACAGCCTGTTCGAGCTTAGCGTCCTCAAAAATGATCAGGGGTGATTTGCCGCCGAGCTCCATCGTCACCGATTTCAGTGTCTTGGCGCTATCGGCCATCACGGCTCTGCCGGTAGTTGATTCACCCGTAAAGGAGACTTTGGCGATATCAGGATGGGCAGTGAGCATTTGCCCGACACGATAGTCGCCTTGAATTACGTTAAACACGCCATCTGGCAGGCCTGCTTGGGTAAATATTTCCGCCAGTTTCAGTGCCGAAAGTGGCGTTTCTTCGGAGGGTTTGAAAATCATCACGTTGCCTGCGGCAAGCGCTGGGGCCGATTTCCACATCGCAATCTGGATTGGGTAGTTCCAGGCACCAATGCCAGCGCAAATGCCGAGCGGCTCACGGCGAGTGTAGTAAAACTGATTGGCACTGAGTGACTGCTGCTCACCTTGCAGTGACACGGCCAGCCCCGCGTAGTATTCAATCACGTCGGCGCCGGTAGCAATGTCCACGGCAATCGCTTCTTGCAGCGGCTTACCGCTATCCAGTACCTCCAGTTTCGCCAGTGCGTCGTTGTGCTCACGCAGCAGTGCCACCGCTCGGTGCAAAATTCGGCAACGCTCTTGCACCGACATCGCCGACCAAATGGCAAAACCGCTTTTGGCGGCGGCGATCGCTTGCTCAAGATCGTCAGAAGTAGCCTGAGCGACGCGTGCCAGCGGTTCGCCCGTGGCCGGGTTGTAGGTGGTAAAATACTCGCTGGCTTCACGAGTTACGGCTTTACCGCCAATGTAATGTGATTTGTTATCCATCATGAAGGTCTGACTCGTCGTTATTGTTTGTATAAAAAGTGAGTTGCTTGTCCAAATAATCGTTAATGATCACTTTGGCGGTTTCGCCACTGATCCCATCGGGGTTGAGCGCCCCGCGTAACCAAATACCATCAATCAATGCCGCAATGCCGTGGGCGACCAGTTCCGCTTGATCGCGATTGAGCAGCGCTTTCAGTTCATGTTTGAGATGAGAGATCAAGCGCTTCTCATTGACTCGTTGCAGCCGCTTTAGCTGCTCGTCGTGCATGGAATAAGACCAAAACGCCAACCACGTTTTGGCCACTTTGTTTTCCACTTGGTAGCCGGAAAAGTTTCCGTCGATGATGGCGTTGATCCTTTGGTGGTAGGCCTGTTTGGGTAGTGCGGCTAAACGCTCCACCACAGTGCGCGATAACTGACGGAGGATCTCCCGCATGGTCTCTTCCAACAAACCGTGCTTGCCACCGAAGTAGTGATTAATGATGCCTGTCGATACGCCCGCCTCGTTGCTAATCAGGGCAATACTGGCGGCGTGCAGACCCACGCGATCAATCACCGTCATGGTCGCATTCACCAATTGCGGCTTACGTATTTGCGGCATCCCAACCTTCGGCATTTTGGCTCCTGATGTTTTTAATTGAACGTGCAGTTAAATTAAAATGCCACATTATTTATTCGTGTACAAATGTTTATTTCACAAATAACCAACATAACCCTTCGCAAAGAGAAGCGATAAAACCTTCGGTGATGGCCGAAACCTCATTTTCACTGCTCAACAAAGCATCACACAAGCCACCATGAAACACACCGATTGATGAAAATAGAAACAATAAACTGATATTTAACCAGTAATTACAGGCTGGCTTTGCCAGAAGAGCGTGGCGCAATCTTAGATTAAACCAAACACACTCAGTTTGAAGATTGAAAAAATCTCAATAATTATTTAGAGTACTAAATGTTATATCTCTAAATAACAACACAAGGAAAAAAAATATGAACCCCATACTGGAAACCCGAGGCCTGTTTAAGGTATTCGGGGAGCAACCAGAGCAGGCCTTTACCCTGCTGGAAAAGGGTGTCGACAAGGACGGCATTTTGCAAAAGACAGGATTAACCATCGGCGTCAATGATGTGTCACTGTCGATTCAAGCCGGAGAAATTTTTGTCATTATGGGACTGTCTGGTTCTGGCAAGTCCACTCTCGTTCGCTTACTCAATCGCTTGATTGAACCCACCAAGGGCAGCGTATTGCTTAAGGGCAAAGATATCGCCCACATTTCTGAGCAAGAACTGCGCGAGGTGCGCCGCAAACACATCTCCATGGTGTTTCAAAACTTCGCTTTAATGCCGCATATGACGGTGCTGGAAAACGCTGCCTTCGGTTTAGAGCTGGCAGGCATGGCCGTCGATGAGCGAGAAAGCACGGCGCTTGCCGCGCTCAACCGCGTCGGACTGGACGCCTACGCACAGGCGTTTCCCGATGAGCTTTCCGGTGGAATGAAACAGCGCGTCGGTCTGGCACGTGCACTGGCGTGTGACCCCGATATCTTATTGATGGATGAAGCATTTTCAGCGCTTGATCCTTTGATCCGCGCCGAAATGCAAGACGAACTTTTGCGCCTGCAAAACGACGATAAACGCACCATCGTATTTATCTCTCACGATCTGGATGAAGCGATGCGCATCGGTGATCGCATCGCCATCATGCAGCATGGGGATGTGGTGCAAGTCGGCACTCCCGATGAGATCCTCAACCGTCCTGCCAACGACTACGTGGCTGCCTTCTTTCGTGGCGTCAATGTGGCGAGCGTATTAACCGCCAAAGACATTGCGCGGAAAAAACCGGTGGCGGTGTTTAAGAAAAGTGAGCACGACGGCCCAAGATCCGCCATGCAGATATTGCTCGAGCAGGACAGCGATTACGGCATCGTGATTGATAAATCCAACCGCTATTCCGGTGTGGTTTCGCTCGACTCGCTGCGCCTTGCGCACAAAGAACAGCGCTCTTTGAGTAGCGCGCAGCTGCCAGATGCCATCACACTCATGCCCGAACAGTCAGTCAACGACATTTTGGGCCATGTGGCCGGAGTGCCTTACGCCGTTCCCGTTGTCGATGAGCAAGGGCAGTATTTTGGTGTGGTCACCAAATCACGGCTGCTGCAAACCCTAGACAAGGAGTAGTAACTATGTCTAACGAATCAGAAACGAGTGACCCGTGGTCACAAACCAGCGCTGCGCCCAACGATCCTTGGGGGCAAGCAACGCCTGCGACAGAAAATGCCGATTGGCTCAACAGTGATGCACCTCAGCTCCCATCGTTTGATCCACTTCATCCCTTCGACCAAGCCATCCTGCCCTTCGATCACTGGGTAGAAACGGGGTTAAACTGGCTGGTGGATCATGGTCGCCCGCTGTTTCAGGCAGTGCGCGTGCCGATTGATTTCATTCTCTCCTCTTTTGAGACCGCACTGGTTTCCACACCAGCGCCCATCATGCTGCTGATCCTGTTTTTGCTCGCTTGGCAATGCTCAAATGTTCGCTTAGGCAGTGCCACACTCGCGTCACTGATCTTCATCGGTTTGATTGGCGCTTGGTCGCAAGCCATGACCACCTTGGCACTGGTCATGACATCAGTATTTTTCTGCTTGTTGATTGGCTTACCGCTGGGGATCTGGCTCGCACGCAGCCAAATCGCCGCCAAAATTATTCGCCCACTGCTGGATGCCATGCAGACCACGCCTGCTTTTGTCTATCTGGTGCCGATCGTCATGCTGTTTGGCATTGGTAACGTGCCCGGCGTGGTGGTCACCATCATTTTTGCCCTGCCACCTGTGGTGCGTTTGACGATTTTGGGTATTCAACAAGTGCCCGAAGAGCTGACTGAAGCGGGCCACGCCTTTGGCGCCAGCAAACGGCAAATGCTCTATCGCATTCAACTGCCTCTGGCGCTGCCCACCATTATGGCTGGGGTCAATCAAACTCTAATGTTGTCACTTTCCATGGTGGTAATTGCCTCCATGATCGCCGTTGGCGGCTTAGGCCAGATGGTGCTGCGTGGCATTGGCCGTTTGGATATGGGCCTAGCCGCAGTCGGCGGGGTCGGCATCGTCATTCTGGCGATTTTACTCGATCGCATCACACAAACCTTGGGGGACAACGCGGGTAATAGCAAACTGCGCTGGTACCACACCGGGCCCGCCGCTCTGTTAACGCGACTCTTCAATTCCCGCAAGCCCTCACCTGAATTAAGCAAAATGGAGAAATAATATGTATTGCTCATGGAAGAAAACCTTCACCGCTACTGCCCTCACTTCACTGGCTTTGGCCAGCAGCGCGTGGGCAGAAAAACTGCCCGGTGCGGGGGTAACCGTACAGCCAGTTCAATCCACCGTTGCGGAAGAGACCTTTCAAACCTTGATCGTCAACCGTGCCCTTGAAGCGCTCGGTTACGATGTGTTACCAACCAAAGAAGTCGATTACAACGTCGCCTACACCTCGATCGCCAAAGGCGACGCCACCTTCCTCGCGGTTGGCTGGTTTCCGCTGCACAGTGACAAATACGCCATGGCCGGAGGAGACAAGGTATTCTATCGCCAAGGCCAATACATCAGCGGCGCGGCGCAAGGTTATTTGATTGATAAAGCCACAGCGGATAAATACAACATCAGCAACATTAGCCAATTGAAAGATCCAAAAATCGCTCGCCTATTTGATGCGAACGATGATGGTAAGGCCGATCTGACCGGGTGTAATCCGGGCTGGGGCTGTGAAGGGGTCATAGAGGCGCAGCTCAGCGCTTACGGTCTGCGCCATACCGTCTCGCACAATCAAGGCAACTACGCCGCTATCATCGCCGATACCATTTCACGCTATAAGCAAGGCTCGCCCATTCTTTACTATACTTGGACACCGTATTGGGTGAGCGGCGTTTTGGTTCCCGGTAAAGACGTCGTCTGGCTTGAAGTGCCTTTCTCGGCGCTGCCGGGTGAGCGAAAAGATGTCGATACCACGTTGCCAAATGGCAAAAACTACGGCTTTGAGATGAACAGCATGCGCATCGTCGCCAACAAAGCGTTTGCCGAGCAAAACCCAGCAGCGGCGAAGTTGTTTGCCATCATGCAAGTGAACATCAACGATGTGAGCGCGCAAAATATGATGATGAGCCAAGGCAAAAATCGTTCAGCCGACATTGAAGCGCATGTCGATGGCTGGATAAAAGCGCACCAAAAGCAATTTGATGCTTGGGTTGAAGCGGCGAAAAAAGCGGCGATGTAGCTGACGTTCAACATTGCTCTCTAGAGCTATTTGATACGCGTGCATCTGAAAATGCCGATGAAATCTCGGCATTTTCATTTAAGCCAATGAGCTATGGGGTTTTCATAGACAGGAACTTAAGGGCTAACCTATTATTTTTGCGAAAATTTAGTTAGAAAAAGGCTTCATTGATGATCAGATAATCGTCGCCAAACAAACCACCTATACCAACCGTTTGCTCGCTAGCAGAGTGCCACACTACCAGATAAACTCGCCACCTTTGATGATGTGCTGCTTCAAGATGATAGTGCGTCAGAAAGAGATTTTTACCTGAGCCCAAAGCAGTTCAAAACTAAAAGCAATGCAGGACTAAAAGCAATACAGAACAACTTGCTGCTAGCGGACCCAGGTTATAGGCAGGTGGAGTTGCTTCCTAAGGAGTTAAAATCTCACACAAACTGGCAACGAGATTTGTCACGGCACAAAGCATAGTCAGAAATAGGCAATAAACTTGAGTGGGCCTCTCGTTATATACCCAATAATGCACATTTCCCCAAGAGTAAATCAAAGAAAACATCACGTTAGACGGTGTTTATACTGGTCTCAAGGCCAGGGCGTCCGCATGAATGGTTAGAATTTAGTCATTGACTTAAATCCAGCAACTAAGACTTGCTCCAAGAAGCCGGGGTTCATCATGCAACGTTTCTGCTTCATTGGCACACTAATTTTGCTTGGCTCAGCTCTTAGCATGTTAAGTGCCATGTGTCTTAAACCTGCCAAATTTTCAGCCGCGTTTTGTCGGTAAATCTGACA
>NZ_JZAM01000361.1:0-418 GCF_000960595.1 Vibrio sp. S234-5 | reverse complement strand
CGCCCTTTCTGAAGAGCAGATGGCCGAACATAATGCATTTTACGGCTTAGATAAACCCGTCTTTGAAGCGTACGCAGAGTGGCTTAGTCGATTATTGGTTGTAGATTTCGGCGAATCGACACGTTATTACGAACCCGTTGGTACGATGATCGCGGAGCGTCTGCCTGTTTCGCTGTTTTACGGTGGTAAGACCTTTTTTATCAGTTATTTCATCTCCATCCCTCTTGGTTATTTTAAAGCGATCTAACACGGCTCTGTATTTGATTCAACCTTTTCCATTCTGATCTTCGTTGGTTATGCTTTACCAGGTTATGTGGTTGGTGTTTTTCTTATTACTGTTTTCTCCTATATCCTTGAATGGTTTCCAATGGGGGGATTTGTCGGGGATGATTTCTCCGATTATGAAACGCTCTTAGAG